>JBCDEN010000373.1:0-4849 GCA_039179715.1 Pseudomonadota bacterium | reverse complement strand
GTCACAACAAGCCTCATGTCCTCAAGTGTCTGTGTCATGTCACGGTCCGCCCTCTTGTTGGATTTGCCCGCAGAATGATCCTTGTTTCGATCCGGCTTGCGGGCGGGTACGCGCGTTTGCCGCAATCTCCCCGCGCAGACCTCATAGCAGATCCCCTGCCGGACCGTGCAGCGATCAATGAAAACAAGGCGCCTTTGCCTCCGGTCTCAAGGGCCGAGCCCGGCGTCGGGAGCGCCCGGCTTATATCAGGTCGGACGGTGTCTTGCGGGCAAGCTCCCTTTTGACCTTCTCGATGAAGTCGATTGCGATGCGCGGCATGTTCGCACCGCGCCGGACGGCGACACTGGCGACAATCTTGGTCTCGGGTACAAAGGGCCGTGTCACGATATTGAGATTGCTGGCAAACAGGGCGGAATAGGGATCAACGACGGCAGCACCGATACCCTGCGCGGCCAGAATGCATGCCGTGTGGCAGTAGCGCGCTTCCACCTTGGCGTCGAAAGGAGCACCGGTTTCCTCGAAGGCATGGCGGATGGTGGTGCCGATATGGCTCTCCAGTCCGATCAGGCGGCTGCCGGCAAGGTCCAGTGGACTGACAACCGACCGGGATTCGAGCGGATGCCCGTTCGGAAGCACGCAGACCATGTTCTGTTCTGCCAGCTCGACGACATCAAGATCCAGATGCGTTCTCAGACCGAGCACGAAGCCCATGTCGACAATGCCCATCTTGACGTTCTGCAGAACGGTTTCAAGCCTGCGAACCGAGTAGCGAACGGTTGCGTTGGGACGGTCTTCCAGAAAATCGGACAGAATGCTCGGCAGGGCTCCATGCCCGAGCGGGGGCGTTGTTGACAGCCGTAGCCGCCCGGATTTGGCGGCGCGCAGTTCCCGGGCTTCCGTCTCGATGTTGCGCAGGATCGAAAACAGCGGTTCGACTTCTGCCAGGAACAGGCGCGCATCTTCCGTCGGCTGCAGTTTCCGCCCGGTCCGCTCGAACAGGGAAAAGCCGAGCTGTTTTTCCAGAGCGATGATACCGTTGGACACTGCCGGCTGGGAGATGCCGAGATCTTCTGCTGCGCCAACCGTCGTCTGGCAGCGCATCAGCGCTTCGAATATTTCAAGCAGCCGGAGGCTCAGGTCATTCTTCCGGGTGATCTTCAAGCGGTGCTCCGGGCTTGTTCGCAGGTTTATGGTGTCAGAAGCACTGCTCCCAGCGCCTGTCCGACAGCGGCCTGAGTGGGGTCGGTCACCGGCAACCCTACGGCGTTTTCAAGCTTTTGGCGATGCCGCGCCATTCCGGCGCAGCCGAGCACGAGCGTATCAGCAAAATCCATTTCCTTGAGTTCGGTCGCCACTTCAAGGACACGGCCGAACGCCTCGTCCCGTTCCGCCGCTTCGACAGACAGATGCAAGGGACGTTCCGCAGCCAGGCGGCTCTCCACACCCATCCTGCGCACATAGGGAAGATGGCGGGCGATCGATCTCGGGCTGAGCGCGATCACACCCGCGCGTTCGCCTTTCTGGAGCGCCGTGAAGAGGCCGCTTTCCTGAATGCCGAAAACCGGCTTGGTAACGGCCTCGCGGCAGGTTGCCAGACCGGGGTCGGAGTAACAGGCAATGACGAAGGCATCGGCGTCCTGCCGGCTCAGCATGAGATCGCGGAGCGGCAAAATCACGCCGTCGACGTCCTGCTGGGTTTCAACGCCAAACGGACCGCTTTCCAGTGTCACGCACTCAATCAGTGGACCTCCCGCGACACGAAGCGGTTCGCAAGCTTCCGAGAAGCCTTCGGTGACTGCGGGATTTGAGTTCGGATTCACGACCAGAATTTTTTTTGCCATGTCAGTTCGGCCCTAGAAGAGGTCGGCGCCAAAATTCGTCGCCCGCACCATTTCGGGTGCCCGCGACGGAACGAAGCCGGTGCCATCGAATGGCAGGCGCTTGATGAATTGACCCGCGCCGCGCTCGGCTTTCAGCTCTCCGCCATCGACAATCACATTGCCCCGGTTGAGAACAGTCACCGGCCAGCCGGTCAGTTCCATGCCTTCGAACGGGGTGTAGTCCATGTTGTCGTGCATGCCTGCAGCGGTTACCTGCGTCTTCTTCTCAGGATCCCAGATTGCGATATCCGCGTCCAGGCCGATGGCGATCGATCCCTTGCGGTCCTGCATGCCGAACAGGTGCGCAGCATTCGTGGCCGTCAGCGCAACAAATGCATTCAGCGACAGGCGGCCCTTTGCGACCCCTTCGGAAAACAGAAGCGGGACCCGCAATTCAATACCGGGCAGTCCGTTGGCAATCCTGTTGAAGGGCGGATTGCTGCCGCTGGACAGCTTGCCGGTTTCATCGAAGCGATAGGGCGCGTGATCAGAGGAATAGAGCTGAAGCGTTCCGGCGTTCAGGTGACGCCACAGGATGTCCTGCGTGGCCTTGTCCCTAAGCGGCGGCGAACAGCAGAATTTCGCGCCTTCCGCGCCGGGCCGGTCAAGATCGTCCGCGGTCAGGAACATGTATTGAGGACAGGTTTCACCGAAAATCATGTGGCCGTTCATGCGTGCGTCGGCAATGGCCCGTGCACCTGCATCCGTGGAGACATGGACGAACAGCAGCGGGGCTTCAATGAAAGAGGCCAGAGCGATACCCCTATGAATGGCCTCGGCTTCGGATGCTGCCGGGTGGCTGACCGCATGATATTTCGGGGCTTCATAGCCGCGCGCAATCAACCGCTGCACCATCCACTTGATCAGCGCATTGTTTTCGGCGTGGACCATCGTCAGCGCGCCGTTTTCCCTGGCGGTGACCAGAATATCGAGCATCGCCTCGTCGGATACGATCAGCTTGTCATAGGTCATGAAGACCTTGAACGACGTGATGCCGCGGTCGAATGCCATCGGCAATTCTTCGTTCAGCACGGTGTCCGTCGGATCGGAGACGATCAGGTGATAGGAATAGTCGAGAACGGATTTCGGCGCCGCACGGTCATCATAGGTTTTGATGACATCGGCGATCGTCTGTCCGCGATGCTGTGCGGCGAAAGGCACGATGGTTGAATTTCCGCCGAAAGCCGCCGAAACGCTGCCCGAGTAATAGTCGTCAGAGGTCATCGCCCCGGTCGCCGATTCCTGTTCGATGTGGCAATGGGTTTCAATGCCGCCCGGCAGCACCAGCTTGCCGGTTGCGTCGATTGTTCTGACTGCGCCGTCCAGTCCGAGGCCGAGCGCCGCAATGCGGCCATCCCTGATGCCGATGTCGGCCCTGAACGTGTCGGTCGCGGTGGCAACGGTTCCGCCCCTGATGATAAGGTCGTAGTCAGCCATGGGTTCGGTCCTCCTCGTCAGACGGATTTGATAAGTCCGCCGTCGCAGCGCACGACGCTGCCGGTAACATAGCTTGCGCGCGCCGAGCACAGGAACGCCGCCACATCCGCGAACTCCTCGACCGCACCGTAGCGGCCGGCCGGGATCGTCGCCCTTGATGCAGTCCTTATGTCGTCAAGCGACTTGCCCTGGCGCTCGGCCGCTTTGCTGTCCAGCTCGTCAACGCGGGCCGTATGAATTCTGCCCGGAACAAGCACGTTGGACGTGATGCCGTCCCCGGCAGCTTCGCTGGCAAGCGACTTCGACCAGCCGATCAGGGCGGAGCGAAGCGTGTTCGACATGGCAAGGTTCGGGATCGGCTGCACCACGCCGGACGACGCGACCGTCAGGACGCGTCCCCACTTTTTTTCGGCCATGCCGGGCAGGCACAGATTGGTGACTTCGATCAGGCGCGCGACCATCGTGTCGAACTGCTTTCTCCACAACTCGGCTGAATGCGCGGTGGTTGGGCCGGGCGGCGGCCCGCCGGTGTTGTTTACCAGAATATCGACGCACCCAAGCTTGGCGCGTGCGGCCTGATACAGATCCTCTGCCGCCGTATCGGCAGAGAGATCGCAGACCACGTAGTCGGCCCTGCATCCGCTCGCGGCCAATTGCGCCGCGGCCTCCCGCAGCTTGTCTTCCGACCGCCCCGACAGGCAGACATGAGCGCCTTCCCTTGCCAGGGCCACAGCGATGCCGAGGCCAAGTCCCTGGCTGGATGCCAGCACGAGCGCACCCTTGTTGTTCAGTTCAAGATCCATGAGGCATGTCCTTCAGGCGAGTGTCGACGCGGGCAAGAAGCCTGTCCAGGTCGCGGATGTCTTCGGCTGTCAGCCTGGGGCCGGGCCGGCGTGTTGCAGCCGAGGAAATGGCACCGCGGCGCTTCAGGATTTCCTTGCGGATGGCCAGTCCCGCGCCGGGCTGTTGCTCAAGCCGTATCAGCGGCAAATAGGCGTCGAAGAGGGTGCTTGCCTCATCTACCCTGCCGGCCTTGCAAAGACTGACCACGCCGACGAGCATCTCCGGAAACGCGAAGCCTGTCATGGCACCATCCGCGCCGCGGAGCATTTCTTCAGGGAGAAACAGTCCGCCATTTCCGCACAGGATCGAAACCCGGCGGGCACCGGTTTCAGAAGCGGCCGCACGAACGGCGGTCAGTTTGTTCAGACCCGGCCAGTCTTCGTGTTTCAGCATCACGAGCTGTTCGAAGTCCTGAACGAGCCGGTTGAACAGGGCCGCCGAAATCGAGACGCCAGTGCTCAGGGGAAAGTCCTGGTAGCAGAGGGGAACGTCCGGGCCGAGCGCTTCGAAGACCTGCGCGAAATAGCCGTAGTGCTTGTCCTCCGTTGCAAGGCCCCGCATCGGGGCGACCATCACGCCGGCCGCGCCCCGGTCCATCGCCGCGTGCGACAGCTGCGCCAGATTGTCGAGCCCGGGGCTTGATACCCCGACGATGACAGGGACACGCCCGCCAACGCGCGCGAGCATGT
>JBCDEN010000844.1:0-1661 GCA_039179715.1 Pseudomonadota bacterium | reverse complement strand
GGCGGGGACCAGTAACTCTGCGCCCGTCGAGCAGGTTTCCGGTGAATATGGAGCCGGAAAATCGCAGTTCGTTTCTGAAGCAATGACGGAATCCGATCGGCCAGAACTGACCGCGGCAAAGCGGATCGTCTCCGGTGGCCGGGCCCTCGGATCCGACGAAGATTTTCAGAAGTTCATCGAGCCGCTCGCAGATAAGCTCGGTGCAGCAGTGGGTGCGTCGCGCGCTGCTGTGGACGCCGGCTATGCCCCTAACGATTATCAGGTCGGACAAACCGGCAAGATCGTGGCTCCTGAGCTGTATGTTGCCGTCGGCATCTCAGGTGCCATCCAGCACCTTGCCGGAATGAAGGACTCCAAGATCATTGTTGCGATCAACAAGGATGAGGAAGCCCCAATCTTCCAGATTGCCGATTACGGTCTCGTGGCGGATCTGTTCAACGCAGTTCCGGAGCTTATCGAAGCTTTGTAACCGTTTCGATTGATGCCATTCAAAAAGCCCTTCGCATGCGAAGGGCTTTTTTTATTGAACAGGCCCAATCCGGCGCGTGACATGCGCGACCTTGCGCCGGTCCGCAGCACCTCGTTTGCCGTAGGACACGAGCCGATCTGCGCCGGAATAGTCCGCCGGAACGCCAGCGATTTCTGGCCCCAGAATATTTTCCATTACAACGTCGAACCGGCGCGTCACTGGCCCAAGCGGCCACCCGACAACGGCGCGAATATGCTGCTCAAACTGCCCCGTATCGCAAGCATCAGGGGTCCAGTGTCCCGAATTGTGAACCCGCGGGGCAAGCTCGTTCGCCAGCAACTTGCCGTCTGGCATAACGAAGAGTTCGAGGCCCAGAACGCCAATATGTCCAAGCGCTTCGGCGAGCGTCTGACCTGCATGATGCGCTGCCTTGCGAATGCCATCTGAAATCTGCGCGGGGACGGATGAGCGGCGAAGAATGCCGCTCTCGTGGTGGTTCTCGGCTGCATCGAACACAAGCGTTTCCGCGTCGCCCCGTACGACAATAACCGATATTTCCCGCTCGAACGGAGCAAAGTCTTCCAGAATGCACGGCACATCCTTGGCAAGGGTGCGGGCAGCCTCCAGACCGTCCTTTCCTCGCGCGCCGCCGAGCATTATCTGACCTTTACCGTCATAGCCCTCGCGTCGCGTTTTCAGAATGCCGTGACTACCAAATCCGGCAAGGGCAACGTCGAGAGACTCGCCGGTTTCGATCGTACAGTAATCTACTGTGGGAATACCGATCTCGTTCAGGAAGGTCTTTTCGACAAGTCGATCCTGCGAGACTTCGAGAGACTTTGCGCCGGGCCGGACCATCGTGCCCGCACTCTCAATCGTGTGGACGGACTCGACGGGAACATTTTCAAATTCGTAAGTGACCACGTCACAAACAGCGGCGAAAGCCTTCAGAGCATCCTCGTCCCGGTAGTTGGCCTTGGTGTGCAAGGCGGACACGCGCGCAGCCGGCGCATCAGACTCGGGGCAAAAAATGTGCACGTCAAAGCCGAGTTTCGCCGCTTCAAGCGCAAGCAAGCGCCCAAGCTGACCACCGCCCAAAATGCCGACCGTCGCACCGGGGGCGAGGGGGGTCATGGAGCTGAGCCTTCCGGACGGGCGGCGACGGTTTCGGTCTGGCGGGCACGATACCCAT
>JBCDEN010000408.1:0-4529 GCA_039179715.1 Pseudomonadota bacterium | reverse complement strand
GCCGAATTCTTGTCGGGCTCGTCGGGATCGCATTTCTGCTGCTAATTCTCACAGGTATCGTGGCCCACACCAAGTTTACCAAAGAGCTTTTCACACTGCGCTATCTCAAATCGGTGCGCTTGAAATGGCAGGACAGCCACAAGGTTATGGGCCTTTGGACCTCTCCCTTTGCGGCCATGATAGCGCTGACCGGGGCATTTCTCGGCGTGATTGCATTGCTCCTGCCGCTGCTCGCGCATTTCCCGCCACAACCACCGCAGCCAAGACCCGGCATTGTCAAACCGTCCCGAATGGGCCATAGTCGCGCCTCGTCGGGTGCATTGGGGGCTATGTTGTTGATCCCTATTTCAAACTGGGGTTCGCGAGAACAAGCCTAGGAAGCTACCTGATGAAAATCCAGACAATTGCAAAGGCCTCATTGCTTGCGGCGGCGCTTGTCGTGTCGGCGTCCGCCGCACATGCCGTCACACTCACCTCTTCCATAGCGTTCAATGACGGGTCTTTCGTCTATCCGGACGCATCCGATTCCATAACCCTGCCATCCGGCGCATCCTGGGACGTGGCAGCGCAGGTGAGAACCGGCAACCAGAACGGCGTCTTCCGCACGCCCTGGGACGAAACCTCCAACGGGACCGTTCAAAATGGCTCGGTGAACGACCCGGGCGACATTCAATATTTTGCGACCGGACCCGGCAATCAGCCGAACCCGGCCAAGCTGTCATTCGGCAACGATCAGAACTCGCTTTCGTTTCTTTGGGGTTCGCCCGATACCTACAATGATCTGATTTTCTACCTTGCCGGCAGTGTCGTTGCCGAATTCCAGGGCAGCCCGATAACCGGGTCACCGAGCGCCGGATCGGTGTTCGTGACCTATACGGGTCTCTTCGACGAAGTCTGGTTCAAATCGGATCCGAACAATGCCTTCGAGTTCGCGTCGATCACGGCGACCCCGGTCCCGCTTCCGGCGGCAGGCTGGCTGCTTCTGGCCGGGATCGGCGGTCTTGTCGTCATGCGCCGCAAGCGGTCCGCCTAGGCGAAACAACATAAAAGCATGTTGGAACGCTCGCTGACACCAGCGGGCGTTTTTCTTTGTTTGTTGCCTCAAGCCCTTGCGCCTCCACTGTTTCTTGCAAATGTGCGTCCATTCAGCAAATTGCAGAGACAGCTGCCCATACTTCCCTCTTTCGAGGCACGGTGCGTGGCGAGATGCGAGAACCAAGGGTTTGGCGTAGTTACTTCTCCTGAAAGGAAAGCGCTGCCGTGCAAACCTTGTCCGCTCACCGGTTCCTTTTTCCATTCCGGCCCGATCCGCAGGTTTTATTATCCACCGTTCTTTTTCGCCAGCTCGCATGCCTTGCGCAATCTGACTAATCGATCCCGGATCGCCCACCTAGATTGTCCGTCTGCAAAAAGGTCTTTCGCGCGGGGCGTCAACATGGACTGGACTCTGGTTTTTTTCTTTGCCGGGCTCGCCGCCGGTGCCTATGCCATTTTCGAGTTTGTGCGGATTTTTCTCACCGTTGGCGAGCCGCAACAGTTCTGCATCGCACGCTCGCTCGCGGGACTGGTGATCGCAGTCTTTGCGTTCGGCTTGTACGGCTTCGGCACCGGTGAACATGCAAGTGACATTGGCGAGGAAGACGACGAGTGCAACGCAAATGATCTCCAGTGCCTCGTGGACTACAATTGGGTCATCATAACGGTTGGTTGTGAACAGGCCATCGAACGCAAAGCAGAACACGGGTTTGAATGGACGGTGGGAAAAGTCTTTTCCAGGTTCCCAGATCACCGCTGGAAAGACCAGGAAAATGGCGTCGTCACACTGTCGGGCGACACTTTGAGATTTAAAAACGTTTCCGGTGGCTGGACGCACATGAGCTATCAGTGCGACATCGTACCGGACAGCGGGGATGTCATGCAGGTCCGCGTCCGGGCCGGAAGTTAGCGCCCAGCCAGAGCCCACTTCCCTAACCCGTGCAAACACTGAGGCGCAACACGGCATAGCTGCCGCTGGATGGATGAGCCGAATGATGTTCCGACACCCACGTCCCGCCAGCTCATTCCGCGATCACACTGACATGGGCCGCGACGACCTTCCAGCCTTCCGGCGTTTTCATCCAGGTCTGCATCTGGCGGCCGACCTTCCCAGGGGCCGTATCGCGATAAAACAGGGTTGCGGCCGTGGCGACGTCCGTGCCGTAGGTGGTGATTACGGTTCTCTCAAGCCGTCTTTGAAGGTTGCCGTCGTTCCTTGCCGACCTGAAGGCGGCGATTTCGTCATACCCGTAAAGATTTTCGCCGCCGCCATACCTGATTGTCGTGGGGGCATCGAAAAACAGCCGGTCGAGCGTTGCAACATCGTTGCTCACAAGCGCCGTTTCATATTCGGCAAACACCGCTTCGACCTCCGCTTTCACGGATGCAATGTTGATCTTCATCCCTCTCCCCTGCCCTTTGGCTTCAGCCGGTCACGCAATCTCTCCAGAAACGGGATATTCCTGAACTGGTCCGGCTGAACGGCATCCCAGGCGACACCTTTGGGCTGCGGGAATAAAGTGCCGGTTTCAATCAGTTCAGCCTCGGTTGCAATTGCGTCCAGCGCGCTGTCATGCTGCATCATGACAAGCTCTTTATTGCCGACGACCTGCGTGGAATGAACCGTCGTGGTGATCGGCGCGTCCGGTTTCAGCTTGTCCAGTTCCCGGAAGATGCCGAGCTCCAGATCGGCAAAGCCGCCGCCCTTGCCGGTCCGCGCCCCCGCGCGGCTGACGGCAACGCAGCCGACGACGACGAAATCAAGCAGTTCCATGTCCTCGAATTCCACCGGATCGCCGTGCTCGACAAAGCCCTGGGACGTGGCGGCCAATTCGAACTGGATGCCTTTCCTTTGAAGCTTTTCCGGATCCAAGCGGACGAATGGAAACGGCTTGAGGAGTTCGGGAACCGGCGCATAGACGATCTTGCCTTCATAGAGCGCACGCAGCCTGACGGGGATCTGGGGCGGATCGGGATTGCACTTCACCACCCGGGCTGCCTGCCATTCAGGCAGCCGGGCAAGGTTGCAGGCGGCAAGGTCCGCGCCGGCGAAATTGGGAATGCGGCTGTGCGCCGGACCGATGCTGGTGCCGCTTGTCTCAAGTCCGGACCAGACGAGATGCCTGATCCTGTCCTTGTCCACGTTCCGCCCCGACCAGCGTGCCTCGTTCATGATCGTTCCCTTCAAGTCCGGGTTGTTCAGCGGGCGACCGGGGCCCTGCAGACGCCGGCACGCTCAAGTTCGTTGGCCACCCGCAAGGCCAGGTCCTCACGCCAGGCCGGTGCAATCACCTGAACACCGATCGGCAATGCCGCACTTTCCAGCCAGACAGGAACCGCAACCACGGGCAGTCCGATGAAGGACACAGGCTGTGTGAACAGCCCGATATTCGGGCGTGCCGGCATCGTGACACCGTCCAGCGTGATGGTCTTCGTACCGGACGGCAGCGCGGAGAAAGGCGTTGCCGGTGCCAGGAGAATGTCGACCTCCTCGAAGATCTTGCGCATGGCCTCGCGGAACCAGCTGCGAAACCGCTGTGCCTGCTGAACCCAGACGGCGGGCACCATCGTTCCGGCAAGGAACCTGTCGCGTGTATCCGGATCGTAGTCCCCGGGGCGCGTCGAGATCCTGTCAAAGTGAAGGTTCGCGCCCTCCGCGCTGGTGATGACATAGGCGGCAGCGCGTGCGCGGGCCGCTTCCGGAATGTCGATTTCGCCCTCAGCACCCAGCGCCCGCGCCACGGTGTCAACGGCGGCAAGGGCCTCCGGTTCGGCCTTTTCCCGGAAATAGCCCCAGGCAACGGCGATCCGCAATCCGTCCGCGCCCTGATCGATCTGTTCACGTGTTGCAAGAACCGGCCTTTCAGCCTGCGCCGGGTCGCTCGGATCGGCACCCTGCAGCACGTCAAAGACAAGCGAGAGATCGGCGGCCGATCTGGCCATTGGCCCAAGGTGATCGAGACTGCCGACAAAGGGATAGGTGCCGCGGCGCGACAGGCGCCCATAGGTCGGCTTGAGACCGAAGAGGCCGCAAAAGGAAGACGGTACACGGATGGAGCCGTTGGTGTCGGACCCGAGACTAACCGGCACCATGCCCGCCGCGACCGCCGCGCCGGAACCCGACGACGAGCCGCCACTCATGCGGCCAGGGTCATGTGGATTGAGGCAGTTGCCGTCATGGACATTTTCACCTGTGAAATCATAGGCGTATTCGCCCATATTCAGACCACCCATGAGAACAGCACCCTTGCCGCGCAGGGTTTGAACCAGCGTTGCGTCCGCCGTTGCCGGACTATTGCCGCGATTGATCTTCGAGCCGGCGCGCGTGACCACGCCTTCGATGTCGAAGAGGTTCTTGACGGCGAACGGAACGCCGGCAAGCGGCAGTGTTTTTCCGGCAGCAACAGCTGTGTCGACCTTTTCCGCATCCGTCAGGGCGGTTTGCGCAGTGACGTCAGTAAAGGCGTTGACGGCAGGGTTGCGTTTTTCGATCT
>JBCDEN010000402.1:0-4581 GCA_039179715.1 Pseudomonadota bacterium | reverse complement strand
GCGCCGCCTCGACATATTCCTTGCCGCGCTCCACGAGCGCGGTCGCTCGGACGGTGCGCGCATAATAGGCCCATTGCGCAACGACAAGCGCCAGGATGATCTTGTCGACGCCCTTGCCAAGCGCGGCGACCAGCATGAGGGCAACCAGCGACGCGGGGAACGACAGCTGCAGGTCGACGACACGCATGATGATCGCCTCGGTGCGGCCGCCCGCATAGGCTGCGATCAGACCGACCGTCATGCCGATAACAAGCGCGATCACACCGGACGCGAGTCCGACGGAAATCGATATCCTGAGGCCGTAGAGAATTGCCGAATAGAGATCCCGCCCCGCACCGTCGGAGCCGAGCCACATCGTGTAGCCGGCAAAGGCTTCCGATCCAGGCGGCAGACGGCCATCCAGGACATCGACCTGGGCAAGGTCGTAAGGGTTCTGCGGCGTGATCCAGGGGGCGAGGATCGCGAGCAAAATGATGATGCTCAGGACCACAAAGGCGGTCGCGGCGATGCGGCTTTCGAAGAACTCGGCGCGAAACCGCTGAAAAGGCGTTTCGACCTTTGCAGCCGCAGGGGCCGCGGACTGGAGTGCTGAGTCGGTCATGCGCCCTGGTCCTGAATGCGGACCCGCGGGTCCAGGATGGAATAGAGAATGTCAACGATCAGATTGATCAGGACAAAGAACAGAACCATGATCATCAGGTAGGCCACGACAACGGGACGGTCGAGCTGCAGGATCGCATCGATCAGAAGCTTGCCCATGCCGGGCCAGGCAAAGATCGTCTCCGTTACCACCGAGAAACCGATAAGACTGCCGAATTCAAGACCCATCACGGTTATCACGGGGATCATGATGTTTTTCATGACATGGACAAAAATGATGCGCTTGGTCGAAATGCCCTTGGCACGGGCGTATTTGACGTAGTCCTGCCCCATGGCCTCACGGACACCGGCGCGGGTCAGCCGGATCGCAAGCGAAATTTTCAGTAGCGACAGGTTAAGCGCCGGCAGGAAAATGTGCCGGATGCCGTCCCAGGTCGCCAGACTGGTCTCGATGCCGAATATGGACGCCGTGTCCCCGCGCCCCGTGGACGGCAGCCAGCCGAGTTCAACGGCGAACAGCAGGATCAGCATCAGGCCGACCCAGAATGTCGGCAGCGAAAACCCAAGAATGGATCCCGCCATGATGCCTTTCGACACCGGGTTGTCGGGATAAAGGCCCGAAAACAGACCCAGCGGGATGCCGAGCACGATCGACAGGAAAAGCGCGCTGAATGCCAGTTCCAGTGTTGCGGGCATGTGGTGCAGGATCAGCTTCAGCGCCGGTTCACCGAAGACGAAACTGTTTCCCAGATTGCCCTGGGCCGCGCCTTTCAGGAACAAAAGATACTGTTCCCAAATGGGCCGGTCGAGCCCCAGACGGCGGATCGCCGCTTCGATATCGGCCTGATCGGCATCGGGGCTGACCAGCATGTAGACCGGATCGCCAACGATGTTCACGCCGAAAAAGACAATCACCGACATGAGAAAGACGACGAAGAACGCCTGCATCAACCGCCGGATGACGAATACAGTCATGAGGTTTTCTCGACTTGAAGAAGAACCGGGCCGCCGCTAACGGCAGCCCGGCAAGGAGCGATCATTCCTTCACGACACCCATGGCAAGGGTGTATTCGTCGGTCCTGGGCGTGTATTTCAGGCCCTTCTTGGCCGCCCATGTGTTGACCTGGAAATGCGTCGGGATGATTGCAACGTTCTCGATCGCCATTTCGGTCGATTGCGCAAGCAGGTCCTGGCGCTTCTCGTCGTCAACGGTCCGCAGTGCTTCCTCGATCAGGGCGTCGATCTCCGCATTGGAGTGACGGCCACGGTTCGAGGATCCGAAACCCCGGTCCTTGTCGTAGGTATGGATGAGGGATTTCAGGGGCGAGGATGCCTCGCCGGACCCGGCACCCCAGCCGACCAGGATGAAGCTGAACTCGGGAAGACCATCCGCACCGCCGCGCGACGCACGCCCGAAATAGACCGATCTCGGCATCGTCTCGACCGCCGTCTTGATGCCGATTCTCGTCAGCATCTGACCGATTGCCTCGGCAATCTTGGCATCGTTGATGTAACGGTCATTCGGGCCGTGAATGGTCATCTGGAAGCCGTCGGGATATCCGGCTTCCGCGAGCAGCTCCTTGGCAGCTTGCGGGTCGTAGCCTTCAGGCTGCAGCTTGTCGGAAACACCGAAGAAACCTTCCGGCAAAAGCTGACCGGCCGGAATGGCGACACCTTCCATGACGCGATCGACAATCGCGTCGCGGTTGATGGCCTTGGAGATCGCCAGGCGGACACGCTGATCCATCAGCGGGTTCTTGATGTCGCTGCCGTCATTGCCCTTCACGAATGGCGAATTCTCGCGGAACTGGTCCATATGGAGATAGATGACGCGGTTCGAAACGCCCTGGCTGAGCTGGATATCGTCCTTACCTTCCAGCGTGGTTATGTCGGTCGTCGGAACCCCGGCGATCATGTCGACATCGCCGGCCAATAGAGCGGCAACCCGGCTCGGACCCGACTTGATCGGGCGAAACTCGACTTCGCTCCAGGTCGGTGCGTCGCCCCAGTAGTCGTCATTGCGCACGAGCGTGATGCTCTCGCCGGGCTTGTAATTGGAGAACTTGAACGGACCCGTACCGACGGCAGCGGTGCCCGCGTTGAAGTCCTCCGTCGCGGCACCGCAACCGGCGCTGTCGGAGATGACCGGGATCGTGGAAATGTCATTCGCCATCAGCGGGTAAGGCGCTTCGGTGATCGCATGAACAGTGTAGTCATCGATCTTCTTGAAGGTCTTGCCCTTCAGATAGGTTCCATAGCCCGACGGAGAGTTCGGCACGTCCGGCGCGCGTTCCATCGTGCAGATGACATCATCGGCGTTGAAATCGCTGCCGTCATGAAATTTCACGCCTTCGCGCAGCTTGAACTCCCAGGTCAGATCGTCGATCGGCTCCCAGGAAACGGCAAGGCCCGGTGACAGGCGCTGTTTCTCGTCCTGGGCGATCAGCCGATCAAAAAGATGGACCGACATGGCATTGTTCGGTCCGAGGTTGTGAAAGTGGGGATCCATCGACGTCGGCTCCGAAGCCAGACCGATGGTCAGTTTCTCTGCATGGGCCGCTCCGCTCACGAGCGCCAAAGCGCTTACCGTCACAGCAGCTAAAATGCTGAATCTTTTCATGATTTCCAAACTCCCTCGGAAGGTGCGGTGTCCTTTTCCGGATATTTTACCGCACGATAAAAAAGATGTTAGCTTGCAAAAAAAACATTGCCAATACTAATTTGTATCCAATTTTGCATAGGATAATTCAACTTTAAGATCTCTGAGATCGGGAACCGCAATTCATGGCAGGACACCGCCACAGACTGCGCGAAATGGAAGCTTTGCGCGCCCTCGTCACGACCGGGACCACGCTTGCCGCTGCACGCAGGCTTGGCGTTTCCCAATCCTCCGTCAGCCGTGCGCTCAGCCAGCTTGAACAGCGGGTCGGCCGCAAGCTGTTCCTGCGCACATCCGGGCGGATCGAACCGTTGGCATCAGCTCTTCGCCTGAACGAGCAACTCGATCCGCTCTTCGAAACGCTGGCACTCATAGAGGGCGCTGAATGGGCGGCTGCCGACGAGGAACCGCTGAGGCTGATCGTTCCGCCGACACTCGCGCACAACTTCATCATTCAGCGGGTGGCTGCCTTCCTCAAACAGAACCCGGGCAAGAGCCTGCAACTCGATATCCAGGCAACCGACGTCCTCGTGTCGGGCATTCTCGATCTGCGCTACGACCTGGGACTGACCAGCGCGATGATCCAGCGCTCGGGCGTCACGCTGGTGCCGTGGCGGCGTTCGCACGTCGTTTGCGCGATGCCGAGCGGCCATCCCCTCGCGGAAAAGGACATCATCACGCCTGCTGATCTTGAAGACGTGGAGCTGATCGAGTTCCTGCGCAGGCTCGGCACCCGCGCAATTACAGAGCAGGTGTTCGCGCGCGCCGGCGTGCGCCCAAGAACCGTTGCCGAGACCGCTACAAACATGGCCGCGATCGAACTCGTCCGCGAAGGTCTCGGGGTCACCTTGCTGAACCCGTTCCCGGTCCTGTCGGGCGGCATGCCCAACATCACCGTCCGGCCCTTCGACGCCCCGATCACCTACAGCACCAGTTTCGTGCTGCCGTCGGGCCGTCAACCGTCCGAACTCGCGCAGCAATTCATGGAATACGTCAAGGTCACCACGCCGCCTGACGAATATTCCGAGACCGTCTAGGTGATGGACCCATAAATGAGACTGAAATGGCATGCGAAATGGCGAAATCCCGTTAGGAAGGGTGTGCGGAGCGGGCTTCCTGCCCGGTCAAGCACGCTGACGCCGCGGGTGAGGCCATTTCCATGTTCTTGGGATTTGACCGGCTTGCGCCTCCTCCGCGTTGCGAAAGGCTTGAAAATGCGCCACATTTCCCGCGCTTCCGCGCCTTGACGAGAAGCAAGCCGCTTCAAACCCTTTCGGCCTCATTTATGGGTCCATCACCTATGCTCTCTCCCAGACCGTCTC
>JBCDEN010000354.1:0-5044 GCA_039179715.1 Pseudomonadota bacterium | reverse complement strand
CCGTGCCGGACGGAATTGTCGATCATGTTTTCAAGGACAATCCGGGCATTTTCAGCCGACATGGGGATCAGGCAGTCGCCGTCCGCGTCGATCGCGATCTGTTTGAACCGGTTCCGGATACTGTCCAGAACGTCCTGCAACCGGCACGTCCCGCCGATTTCCACGCTGTCTGCCCTGGCCAGTTCCCGGAGCCGGTTCAACAGCCGTGAGGCACGCTCGGTATCCGCAAGGATGTTTTTGAGAAACTTTTCCCGCTCGGCGCCGCTCAGCTCTTCGCCGCCGTCCCTCAGCAGTTCCGCCGCGCCCTGTATCGCGGTCAGCGGGGTCTTCAATTCATGGGTCACGTGATTGGCGAAAGTGTTGATGTATTCATTTCTGTCGAACAGCTTGCGCGAGGTTTCCAGCATGCTGGCCGACAGCGCATGGATCTCACGGTTGCCGTGGATGCGCAGCGGTTCCAGGGCGTTGCGGTCGCCGCGGCCGATTTTCAGGGAGCGATCCGTGAGCGCCTTGATCGGGCCGGCAATCCCGCGTGCGAAAATGAAACCGACGACGAATGTCGCGCTCAAAACGAATGCAAGCACCAGGGCAACGGTTTCCCATTTGAGGAACATCTCCCTGAGAATGTTGCTCGGCGTGCGCGAGGCGTAGACGATGCCCGCAACCCGGTTGTCCATCAGGATCGGCAAGGCGGTGAACACACGCACGCTGGTGCCGCGGCTGATGGAGTATATCGGCTGCGGATTTTGAACGACGCGCTCGCGCAGCACACTGGCGTAGCGTCCGGCCATGGCGTTTTGAACTTCTTCAACATGCGCGAGCGACATCCCGGTGTCGTCGCGCCCGGCAATGATTGTCCCGTTCGGATCCAGGACCCTGAAACCGGCGAGCGTCAGTTTCTGCGTGTCTTTCAGGACCTGTTCGATGGCCTTGCCCGCCGCTTCATGGGCAGGATGGATGCCATTGTCCGATCCGATTGGATCGGGACGTGAAGGAAGCACCGTGTTCCTGTTGAGATCCAGGATCGGCAGCTGCGGCGTCCAGCCTCCAGCGGGCGGCTTCTCGTATCCGCGCGCCGGGTAAGACAGCGGGCCGATGGAATAGGGCGAGGGGGGGCGGGCGACAGGTCCCAGAGGCACCGCATCGCCGTCATGCAGCGTCAGATATTGTGCCGTGATGGCCGCAATGGCGGCCGATTGGGCGATGAGTTCGCCTTCGGTGGTCTGGATCAGCTGGTTTTCATAGACGCGGAAAAACACGATCCCGGCGAGCGGCACCAGCAGCATGATACCGAGCACCAAGGCGATGACCATGCTGATGGAGGGGCGCCACCGGTTACGGAATGAGGTGGGAACGTTCATCCTGCCTCGGGGTCAGCTTGTGTTTTCACAGGCACCGAGCCGGAAACCGACACCGTGGACCGTCTCGATGGCATCTCTGCATCCGGCGGCCGCGAGCTTGGCGCGGATGTTGCGGACATGGCTGTCGATTGTACGATCGGAAACGTGAATATTGTCCTTGTAGGCCTTCTCCAGAATGCGTTCGCGCGTGTAGACGATCTTGGGCCGGTCCATCAGGGCGGAAAGGATTTCAAACTCGATGGCCGTCAGGCCGATCTCCGCGTCCTTGACCCTGACCTGCCGCGCCTCCTTTTCCAGAACAAGAAGCCCGTGCCGCAGCAGCGGGTTCTCGGGTTCGTGAGCTGTCTGTGCTGCACCATAGCGTTTCAGGATGACACCCACCCTTGCAATCAGCTCTCTCGGACTGAACGGCTTGGTGACATAGTCGTCCGCTCCGAGCTCAAGTCCGATGATCCTGTCGATTTCATCGTCGCGCGCGGACAGGAAAAGGATCGGCACTTCGGACCTTTTTCTGATTTCCCGGCAGACATCCAGGCCGTCCATTTCCGGCAGGCCGATATCGAGAATGATCAGCGCAGGCGAATGAAGCGCGGCCTTGTCCATCGCCTCCTTGCCGTCGATTGCAACCTCGTGGCGGTAGGATGCCTTTTGAAGCGCGAAGCAGATCACCTCGCGGATGTTCGGATCGTCGTCAACGACAAGAATGGTTTTTGACTGCAATGGACCGGTTCCCTTCGCGGGCTTCTGCTCTCAGATGCGGAACGTCTGCGTGTGTCACTATCAACGCAGGGTGTTAAGAAACAACCGAGGCCGTTTCATGTTTCCAGCCACCAGCCGTCCCGCCGGAGCGTGCGGGGAAGGGAGTTGTCGACCCTTTCTGGCAAGAAGACGTTCGCACGGGGGGTGGGCTCACATCCGGTTGCTGAACGCATTCGCAGCAGGCGGCTGAGCTGGATCGGCAGGTAACGCACAAGGATGGACATCTGAATAGTTCTCCTGGCAAAAGGGACCATATCCCTTTTTCCTGAAAACCTTGCAGTCAGGTGCCAGACATTGTGCAGATTTTGCGCAAATTCAGGACCGGCGACCTGGCTGTTTGTTCTTCGGGCAGACGGGTGCCGGTTGAGGCAAAGGCGCCCGTCTGCCGGCGCTATGCTCACGCGGCAAAACCAATCATCCTCAACAGCACGTAGCCCGGAAACAAAACGAGCGAGGACAGGGTCAGCAGCATGCCGATTGCGCGTCCGATGCCGAACCCCGTGGTGACGATCGTTGCGTAGTGAACGAGACGGCCGAGCAGCAGCGCGCTGCCGCCGGACCAGAGCAGCACATGCGGTGCGCCGGCCAGTTCGGCGGCAGCCATCGCGAGCAGGGCGATCGGCACGGTCTCCGTGAAATTGCCATGCGCGCGCATGCGTTGGAGCAGGACGCTGTCGCCGCCATCCATGAACTGGACATCGGTCTGCAGCCTTCGAAGTCCGACGGCAACTGTCATCGGGATCTGTATCAGCGCGAAGACGGCAACGAAAACGATCGTGACGGGCAACGCGGAAAGGATTTCCATGTTCGGGATCTCTCAAAATTGGAGTGTTGACGGTTCCGGCCGGCAGCGTCTGTGACGCGACTTGCTCCCGGCCGCTTGAAAACGCTCTTTCCGCTGTCAGCTCTCGGCCGGCGTTTCATAGGTGATGAGCGCGACCACCCCGCCGACTGGATCGATCAGCGTTGCCATGCGTCCGACGCCCGGTACGGACATGGGCTCAGCGGCGATGGTCGCGCCGAGTGCCCTGGCTTTTTCAACGCGGCTGTCGACATCATCGACGGTGACATAGGGCAGCCAGCGCGGCGCGTCGGCGGCCATGGGAGGAAATCCGCCGATCTTGTCGTCACCGTTGGCGATCACCGTATAGGTCATGCCCGGCATTTCCATGTCTTCCAGGCCCCAGCCAAGAAGGCTTGAATAAAACTCTTTTGCCTTTGCGCCGTCACCGCTGTGAAGTTCCATCCAGCTGAACGCGCCATGGGTTTGCATCGGATTGCTCATGTCTTTCATCCTCAAGGTTCAGTGATCTGCCTGGACGACCCAGGTGATCGAAGGACGGAAGAGACTCGTCAGATCCGATAGGGGGGGAACGTTTTTTTAATTGAAGTTGGCGGAGTGCACTGTTGCTATGCGCAGATCTCGTTCAGGATCCAAGCGATTAGCGCTGATGAAGCGTTTTGATTGGCCGCTTTGCCGGCGGGTCGAAGCAACCAGAAACCCAGGTCCCTCTCGATCTCGTCGTGCCAGACTTCGCGCAGGCGCCCGGTTCCCACGTCCGCGCGCGCGATCAGCCGGGGTGCGATCGCGACCCCCTGTCCGTTTGCGGCAGCGTCCAGGGCGAGCGACGTCTGGTTGAACTGGAGCACGGGTGGCGGGCAGGCAGCACCATGCTCCGGCAGGAGCTGCTCCCAGTACCTGTGCCCGTCCTGGATCAGTGGCAGGCCGATCAAGTCCGTGAGTGCCGGTGGCGCACCGGAAGGCAGATCGACGGCCGGACTGCAATAGGCCCCCAGGTTCATGGGTGCCAGGAGGTGAATGGCAAGGTCCCGGTGCGGGGGCCGTCTCCCCTGCCGGACCGCGATGTCGACATCCTGCGTCTGAAAGTCCGTGAGATGTTCGCTGGCAATGATCCTGACATCGATATCAGGGTTGCTCTCCATGAATTTCGGCAGGCGCGGTACCAGCCATTTCGAGGCGAAGGAAGGCGGAAGACTTATGGTGACCCTGTTGATGACAGGCAATAGTTTTCTTGTCGCCTCGTTGATAATCTCAAGGCCTTTTGACGTTTCTGCATGATAGCGTCGCCCAGCTTCGGTAAATGACAGGCCGCGGGCTCTGCGTTCAAACAGAAAAATGCCCAGATCAGCTTCCAGAGTGCGAACTGCCTGTGCCACCGCACCTTGCGTCAGATTGAGTTCTTCGGCGGCGACCCGGAAATTCAGATGCCGTGCCGCTGCGTCAAACATCTTGATGTGTTGAAGTTTCGGAGTGCGCATCGATCTCAAGACAATAGTTTTTCTATAGTCTAACGGTATCGAAAATGATTGGTCAAGCAGCCCCTGCACACCTAGCTTTGCATCGATTCATGCAGAACCAGGAGATCGGTGATGACCGAAACAAAAGTGGCGATCGTGACGGCCGGTGGCAGTGGAATGGGGGCGGACAGCGCACGCAAGCTGTCACAGGATGGGTATGAGATTGCAATCCTGTCGTCGTCTGGAAAGGGTGAGGCACTTGCTGCCGAATTGGGCGGCATCGGTTTGTCCGGATCCAATCAATCCAACGACGATCTCAAGCAGCTTGTGGATCTGACGCTGGAACGGTGGGGCAGGGTGGATGTGCTGGTCAACAGCGCCGGCCATGGTCCGCGTGCGCCTGTCCTGGATCTGAGCGATGAAGACTGGCATACGGGGCTGGATGTCTACTTCATGAATGTCGTTCGTCCGACCCGCCTTGTTGCGCCCGTCATGCAAAGGCAGAAGTCGGGGGCAATCATCAACATTTCCACTTTTGCCGCGTTCGAGCCGGACCCGGTTTTCCCGACATCAGGTGTTTTCCGGGCTGGCCTGGCGGCCTACACCAAGCTGTTTTCCGACAAATACGCAGCCGACAACATCCGCATGAATAATGTCCTGCCGGG
>JBCDEN010000677.1:0-2647 GCA_039179715.1 Pseudomonadota bacterium | reverse complement strand
GGCTTGGTCGGTTCCCAGCACCGAGCAGACCCTTCTGATCCTTGTCCTGGGTGTCATCGGCACCATCGGGTTTCTGTGTATCAGTCAGGCCTATCGGCTCGGACCGGCAAGCCGCATTGCGCCGTTTGAATACAGCTCGTTGCCATTCGCCGTTTTCTGGGGATGGCTGATCTGGAACGAGGCGCCGACAGGGCTGGTCATGGCCGGAAGCCTTTTGATCGTCGGCAGTGGTTTGTTTGCATTTCACATCGAGTTGGCAACGGATCGCCGCAGCGCTCGACCAGGCGCTGCCGCGTGACGTTTTCTGAAAAGCTGACCTTGCAATCCGGTTGTTTTGACGTTTACGTAAAAGAAGGCTGGAATACCGGCGCGAAATGAGAAGGATAGGAGACGTCCATGCAGCCTGTCATGACAGCAGAGGAGATCGCGGTCTTTCTGGATCGGGAGTTCCCGCAGATTCATGCGGGCGGCCGTGCCTATTCCATCGAAAGCGTTTCGGAAGGAGCGGCGGTTCTGCGTCTTTCGGCAACCGATCAGCACTTGAGGCCGGGCGGCACGGTTTCCGGGCCGTCCATGATGTCGCTCGCCGACCTGGCGGCCTATGTCGTCATTCTGGCGCATATCGGTCCCGTCGCCCTTGCGGTCACCACCAATTTCAACATCAATTTCCTGCGCAAGCCCCAGCCCGGAGATCTGTTCGGTACCTGCCGGCTGCTGAAGCTGGGAAAGCGTCTGGCGGTGGTTGAATGCGGCATAGCCGGGGCGGGGGAAGAAGAGCTTGTCGCCCATGCGACTGCCACCTATTCCGTGCCCCCGCGAGACTGAGGGGTGTACAAGGGCATGGAGCCCGGCACGATTTGCCGAATTTCAGGAGAGTTTAGTACGGTAACATAATACCGTTTTTATAACTTATTGAAAAAATTTAGATAATCGATGTGAAATCAAAATCTTCGGTCTTGACGGTACTTTTCCGTCGGCGTATAAGCTGCCTCGAACGAATTCAGGGTCCGTTCGCTGGTTCAATCGGAACCGCGCGGGCCCTTTCTTTAACCAACCAAGTTGGATCAAACACATGAAGACCTTCTCTGCCAAGCCGGCTGAGGTCGAGAAAAAGTGGATCTTGATCGACGCAGAAGGCATGGTTGTCGGCCGTCTCGCCGCTTTCATCGCCAACCATCTGCGCGGCAAGCATCTGCCGACCTACACGCCGCATGTCGACACCGGTGACAACATTGTTGTGGTCAATGCCGACAAGGTCGTGCTGACAGGCCGTAAGTACGACAACAAGAAATACTACTGGCACACCGGTCACCCGGGCGGCATCAAGGAACGCACTGCGCGCGGTATCCTGGAAGGCCGTTTCCCCGAGCGTGTTCTGGAAAAAGCCGTGCAGCGCATGATGCCGGGCGGTCCGCTGTCCAACAAGCAGCTCAAGAACCTCAAGGTCTATGCTGGTCCGAACCACCCGCATGAAGCTCAGTCGCCCGAACTGGTCGACGTCAAGGGCCTCAACGCAAAGAATGACGGCAGGAGGGCTTAACGATGGCTGAGCTGCAATCCCTGGAAGAACTGGGCGGCGCGGTCGAAACCGCTGCTCCCGAGGCTCCGGTCCATGTCCAGAAGCTGGACGCACAGGGCCGCGCATACGCAACCGGCAAGCGTAAAGACGCGATTGCCCGTGTCTGGATCAAGCCGGGCACCGGCAAGATCTCCATCAACGGCAAGGACTTCACCGAATACTTCGCCCGTCCGGTCCTGCAGATGATCCTGCGTCAGCCGATCATGCTGACCGACCGCGATGGCCAGTACGACGTTGTTGCAACCGTCACCGGTGGCGGTCTGTCCGGTCAGGCCGGTGCCGTGCGCCACGGTCTGTCCAAGGCTCTGACGCACTACGAGCCGGAACTGCGCGGTGTGCTGAAGAAGAACGGCTTCCTTACCCGCGACAGCCGCGTGGTCGAGCGCAAGAAATTCGGTAAGCGCAAGGCCCGTCGTTCGTTCCAGTTCTCCAAGCGTTAATCGCTGGGCGTCGAACCCGATTTCGAGAAAATTTGCGGCGCTTCCAGAAATGGGAGCGCTGTTTTTTTTTACCGGGAACTTTGATCCCGCTGATTCTGGTGTCGGCAATCAGGATGGGTTGAGATGTGTATATGAACGGTGCCCGTATTGAGACCCTGGCCATGTTTGCCGTCGCCGCGTCCGGCGCCGCGTGGGGCATCTATTGGATACCGCTCAGGGCATTGGATGCGGCGGGGATCACGGGCGTCTGGTCAATCGTCCTTTTCTATGTTTTGCCCGCGCTTCTGCTGCTTCCGGTCTTCATCATGCGCCGGCAAGCGCTGCTTCAGGCGGGCTGGTCGTTCCAACTCGCGGGTATCCTGGCAGGCAGCGCCCTGGTGCTCTACGCCGGGGCGCTGGTGTTCACGGACGTTGTCAGAGCGCTGCTGTTCTATTACCTGACACCGCTCTGGAGCACGTTGCTGGCACGTATTGTGCTCGGTGAAACAATCACCTGGCAGCGCTGGGTGACAATGGCTGTGGCACTTGCCGGACTGCTGGTGATCCTCAACGTCGGGAGCGGTTTCAGCGTCACACTCAACGCGGGTGACTGGATGGGCCTGGCATCGGGTGTGGTCTGGGCAATCGC
>JBCDEN010000771.1:0-2148 GCA_039179715.1 Pseudomonadota bacterium | reverse complement strand
GAAAACCGGTTCCTGAACGATCCGAAGATCCTGCGCATGGCGCAGGAGCATCTGGGGACGCAGGGCGACGGCAACCATTTCCTGTTTGTCGGCGTTTCCAGGAAAACCGGCAAGACCGCGATGGTGACCCACCACGGGTCGCGCGGGCCGGGGGCGGTTCTCTACAAGATCGGCATGAGCGTTGCGGAAAAATACCGCAGGAAGCTGTCGCCGAAGACCTTGAAGCAGAATGCGTGGATCCCGGCTGAGAGCGAGGAAGGCAAGGCCTATTGGGACGCGCTGCAGCTGATCCGCAAGTGGACCAAGGCCAACCATAACGCGCTGCATCAGGCGACCGTCGAGGCGAGCGGTGCGGGCCACTCGGACCGTTTCTGGAATGAGCACAACTTCGTGTTCGAGCGCGATGGCCTGTTCTACCACGGCAAGGGGGCAACCCCTGCCTGGGACGGCTATGCATCCGACGCGACCGGGCTGACCCTGATCCCGCTGAACATGGCGGAGCCGGTTCTGGTCGTGCGCGGCAAGGATGCCGGTCATGCGCTCGGGTTCTCGCCTCATGGTGCAGGGCGCAACTTCTCGCGCTCCGAGCACAAGCGCCGCTCGCTCGGCAAAACGCCGGACGAGATGCTCCGCGAAGAAACGGAGGGCCTCGACATCCGGTTCTTCGAGGAGAAGATCGATGTTTCCGAACTGCCGTCCGGCTACAAGAAGGCGGATGCGGTGGTCGCCCAGATCAAGAAATACGGTCTGGCCGAGATCGAGGACTATATTGATCCGTTCGGCTGCATCATGGCCGGCGATATCGAGCCGTTCTGGAAAAAGAGAAAAGGAGCAAGGCGGTGATCCGCCTTGCTTCGCATCGCTGTCGATACGGTCAGGGCATGGCCAGTGGCCGCGCTCTTGCACGCCGCTCAAGAAGCAGGGCCGCAAAGGCCGCCGCCAGTCCGATGGCCGAACTGGCGAGCATGAGAGCGAGCACGGTGACAGGCTGATCGCCAGATCCGATGGCAATACCGGTCAGGCTTGTCAGCGCCGCTCCACCGGCAAGTGCCATCGAACCGGTAAGTCCGGCAGCGCTTCCGGCAAGATCGGGTCTCACCGACATTGCGCCGGTGTTGCTGCCCGGCATGGTAATGCCGTTGCCAATGCCGACAAAGATCGTGCCGGCGAAAAAGGCGTAGGGCGACGGCGCGCCGAACACAAACACAAGCAATCCAATTGAAAGGCCGGTGCAGGCCGTGAGCCGCCCGACCAGCATCATCGCAGGCAGCGGCAGTCTGGATGACAGTTTTCCCGCCAGAAAGCCGCCAGCAGAAAACCCGACGGTAATGCTGCCGATCAGAAATCCGAGTTCCGCCGTTGTCACACCGAAAGCTGTTGTCGCCACAAGAGGAGCGCCGGCGAGAAAGATGAAAAAAGCGCCCACCGTGAAGGTCGAGCACAGGGCATAGGCGGAAAAGCGGGGATCCTTGACCAGTTCCAGGATTGCGCGCGCCAGCGGAGGTGCGTCGTCCCGCCTGTCCGGTCTCGTTTCACCGAGATCAAACCAGCAGAGCGTCAGGATCAGCAGGCCGCATATCGTGTAGAGATAAAAACTGGAGCGCCAGCCGAAGGCGGTATCCAGAAGCCCGCCCAGGACAGGGCCAAGTATCGGAACAATGGCCATGCACATGCTGATGTAACCGATCAGTCCCGCGGCCTGTTGCGGCGGATTGGTGTCGCGCACAATGGCGAGCGACAGCGTGTTTCCGGCAACGATGCTGCCCTGCAGCATCCGGAAAAGCAGAAACAGCCAGATGTTCTCCGCCAGCGAACAGACAAGTGATGCAACGCTGAAAAGGATCAGCGCGACGAGGAGAACAGGGCGCCGCCCGTATCGGTCGGCCAGGGGGCCGACGATCAGCTGAATGACAGCCGTTATAGCCAGATAGCCGGCAATCGCGACGCTCACCAACGCGTAGTCTGTCTGAAGGTCCACGGCGATCGTGCCGAGGGACGGCAGGAACATGTTCAGTGACAATGGCGAAAATGCCGTCAGCAGAATGATCGTAACAAGATGTGGCGGTGTGCGGGCCAAGGGTGTCTCTAATCATCAGGTCAAAAAAAATGCCCCCGTACGAGGCCGGGGGCACATGGAAAACGGCACGG
>JBCDEN010000212.1:0-6592 GCA_039179715.1 Pseudomonadota bacterium | reverse complement strand
GGAGGCGGATCGCGCGCTGCAGTGTTTCCCGCCACACGTGCGATCCAACGATGTCAGCGGGCAAAGCAGACCGGCCCTTCGTGTGATGAAAAGCAGCCCATCGGCAGCGGTGCGCCGCTTGACCGATACACCGCATCGCTCTGCGCGACGCGCTTTGCCGAGTGAGCTGCTTTCCAAAATCAAATGGTGCAGACTTGTCGACCGATGCTCCAGGATCCCGGTTCGACCTGTCATTTGGTGAAAGGTGGCGATGAAACCGTCCTACCTTGATGTCGTCGACCAGCTTGCACTTCTCCGGTTGCTCGCCGAATTCAACCCGATTGTCATCGGAACGCCGCCGCTCGGCATCGCCACAAAGTCGAGTGACATCGACATTGCCTGTTCCACGCAGGACTTTGACGGGTTCGCCCGTGTCACTCGCCGTACCTTCGGAGAAATGCGATCCTTTTCGATCCAGACCCCGGACCATCTGCCTGACCCTGCAATCATCGCATCGTTTGTCGCCTTGGGATGGGAAATCGAGATCTTCTGCCAGCATGTTGCGACGGAAGATCAGTGGGGCGTTCGCCATTTTCACATTGAGAAAAGGCTTCTGGCCTTGCGGCCGCAATTGCGCGAACGGATTGTCGACCTCAAGCAAGGCGGACTGAAGACCGAGCCCGCATTCGCGCGCGTTCTCCGGCTGAGTGGAGATCCCTACGAAGCGCTCCTTCATCTGGAGGGATTGCTCGACGAACAGCTGGAAGAACTATTGGACGCGGCAATCTAGTTCGCGAGCGTGCTGCTGCTTGCCGGGCTCCCGGTCTTCAAACCGTGGATCCCGGTGTCGAGCCTGTAGCGTTGAAGCGCGATCTCCAGGGCGTTTTCGATCCAGCCTGGTGGAACGATGTGGCCGCGATCGTGTACGCACAGCATGACTTCCTTGCCGCCCTGACAACTGGACCATGTCCGGCAGTCATGCCCGTTGACGATCTCCTCCGCGTCCGGATCGGCAGCACACAGATTGGTGCGGCGCCACAGGTCGACCGCAACATTGGGATCACCATCCTGCCCGAGCGGCATCTTCATGACATTGTCCTTGAAGCCGTGCACATGCATCACGTTTACCGGTCCGGTCGGGCAGGTGATCGCATCCTGCCTGTAAAGCGTTCCTGCCGCCGGAAGGATGCCCGCGATCAGGTCACCGGCATCGCAGGCCAAACGCCAGGCCATTGCCGATCCGTAGGAAAAACCCGTCGCATAGATGCGGCTCCCGTCGATCGGATAGCGCTTTGCGACATCCTCCAGAACGGCGCGGACGAAGGGCACATCGCGGTTGTCCCGTTCCCAGAAGTCCCAGGTCCGGTGCTGGCCTTCCGGTGCGACCAGCAGGGCCCCGTTGCCGTTGATCGCATTGAGGACCTTGTGGTTTTTCAGCGGATGTTTGGAATCGCGCTTCCATCCGTGAAAGTGGATCAGAACCGGCAGAGGTTCCTTCCCGTCCCACCCTTCCGGCGGTTTGGCGCGGTAGACCCGTTCACCGACACTGCAGGCGTCCTCCAGGCCGCAGGGCATGTCTGCAGCATTTGAGGTGTCGGCGGCAGACCCGCCGGCGAAGAGAAACAGGAGGGCGAAAAGCGCCGTGGATTTCATTGCAACCTTCCGGGCTGGACGAGGGATGGTGAGGGAACGGTAGGGCGCACCGGCACAAGAACCAACTCAAAACGCCGTTAGTGGAACTTGATGCCAGACCTGTCGGCTTTTGCAAAATCGGTGGCGTAGAGTGGAATCCGTGAAGTTGCTGCAGTGCACCCTTTGACTGTCGTGGATTTCTGCCGTTTTTAAGGTGCACTATGGTGCAATTCTCCAGTGCAGGTACTTCCACTAGACTGAAATTCAGGGAGGAGACAGCAACGTTTGGTGATCTGCGATCCGGACGCGACGCTCAGTCCGAACTGAACCTGGGAGGAGACAGGATGAGGAAGTTTCTCGCAATGGCAGCCGTCAGTGCGCTCGCGATGACGGGTGCGCATGCAGACGTAACGGAAGAAGATCTGGCAAATGACGCGACCACCACCGGGAGCGTTCTGACCAACGGAATGGGTCGCGACCAGCAGCGATTTTCGCCACTGAAGATCATCAACAAGGACAACGTCAAGAATGTCGTTCCCGCCTGGGCGTTTTCGCTGGGTGGCGAGAAACAGCGCGGTCAGGAAACCCAGCCGCTCATTTATGACGGTGTCATGTACATCACCGGTTCCTATTCGCGTCTTTATGCGATCGACGTGAAAACCGGCGAGGAGATCTGGCAATATGACGCCCGTCTGCCAGAGGGCATCCTTCCGTGCTGCGATGTTGTCAACCGCGGTGCGGCGATCTATGGCGACAAGATCTATTTCGGAACGCTCGATGCCCGCATCGTGGCGCTCGATCTGAAAACCGGTGACGTTGTCTGGCGCAAGAAGATCGCCGACTACAAGGCCGGATACTCCTATACGGCTGCGCCGGTGATCGTGAACGGGCTGATCGTGACGGGCAATTCCGGCGGCGAGTTCGGCATTGTTGGCGAGGTTCAGGCGCGCGATACGGAAACGGGCGAACTGGTCTGGACACGGCCGGTCATCGAGGGTCACATGGGCACCTTCAAGGGTGAAGAAAGCACCATGTCCGGCACGCTCAACGCCACCTGGCCCGGCGATATGTGGAAGACCGGCGGCGGGGCAACCTGGCTTGGCGGCACCTATGACAAGGACACCAACACGCTTGTCTTCGGCGCCGGCAATCCGGCTCCCTGGAACAGCTGGCTGCGCGCGGCCGGAAACCCGTCGGGAACGGAAGGCGACAATCTCTACGCGGCCTCCCGCATCGGCATAAATCCGGACAACGGCGAGATCAAGTGGCACTACCAGACGACGCCGCGCGAAGGCTGGGACTTTGACGGCGTGAACGAGGTCATTCCCTTTGTCGACGCCAGTGGCAACAAGCGCTACGCAACCGCCGACCGCAACGGGTACTTCTATGTCCTGAACCGCGATGACGGAGCTTTCGTGGATGCCTGGCCATTCGTGAAGCAGATCACCTGGGCCGAAGGGATCGGTGAGGACGGACGTCCGAAATTCAACGAGGGCAATCGCCCGGGCGATCCGAGCAAGGCCGCAGATGGCAAGAAGGGTGAGGTGGTCTTTGCCGTTCCCTCCTTCCTTGGCGGCAAGAACTGGATGCCAATGGCGCATAGCCCGGACACCGGCCTGTTCTACGTTCCCTCCAATGAATGGGGCATGGATATCTGGAACGAGCCGATCACCTACAAGAAAGGCGCGGCCTATCTCGGCTCCGGTTTCACCATCAAGCCGATTTTCGAGGATTACATCGGCTCCCTGAAGGCGATCGATCCGAACACCGGCGAGATCAAGTGGGAGTACAAGAACAACGCTCCGCTCTGGGGTGGTGTCATGACGACGGCCGGCGGGCTTGTCTTCACCGGAATGCCGGAAGGCCAGTTCAAGGCATTCGATGCCGATACGGGTGAAGAACTCTGGTCCTTCCAGACGGGCTCCGGTATCGTCGGTCAGCCGGTCACCTGGGACATGGACGGTGAGCAGTACATTGCGATCTCGTCCGGTTGGGGCGGCGCCGTGCCGCTTTGGGGCGGTGAAGTCGCCAAGAAGGTGAACTACCTGAACCAGGGCGGATCGATCTGGGTGTTCAAGCTGCCCAAGCAGCTGGCATCCTCGAACTAGGCCGATTTGACTTGTCGCTTCCGGCGGAGTGCTCGCCGGAAGCGGTCCGTCCTTCACGCCGGTTGGCGTGGTGGCGGACGTGCATGCATCTATCGTCCAAAACCGGGAGGCAAACAACATGTCTATCGAGGCTGAAGGCGCGACCAAGTTCCTGATCATCGATGATCATCCCCTTTTCCGGGAAGCGCTTCACAGCGCCGTGGAACTTGCCTATCCGAACTCCGACACGCTTGATGCCGCGTCGCTGGACGATGCCTGTGCGCTGCTGGACGACGACGCCGGCTTTGACCTTGCGCTTCTGGACCTGTCGATACCCGGCGTGAAAGGCATGGATGGTCTTTTGCACCTGCGAACCCACTATCCGCGGCTTCCCGTCGTGGTGGTGTCCGGGGCCGAGGAAGCGCCGATCATTGCACAGGTGATGGCCTACGGGGCCGCCGGCTTCATACCCAAGTCTTCCAAGAAGACGACGCTCGCCGAGGCGATTCAACAGGTCATGAACGGGGCAACTTATCTGCCGGAAACCTATACGGATCCGGATGACGAGCCGCTGGACGATCAGACCCGCAAGATGATCGAACGGCTGTCCAGCCTCACGCCCCAGCAGATCCGTGTCCTGCACATGATCTGCAATGGATTGCTCAACAAGCAGATCGCCTACGAGCTTCAGGTCGGCGAGACCACCGTGAAGGCGCATGTCTCGGAAATCCTCAGAAAACTCTGTGTTGCGAGCCGGACCCAGGCCGTGATTGAAGTCAAGAAACTCGAGGCCTTGGGGTCCACCGGTGCTTTCGACGCGATGATGTCCGCAGATACGCAACCGCCTTCAAGGCACCACAGCTGAGCCCGGAAGCCGGCATCGCGATCAGCTGAAACAGGTCACTTGTTCGCATTGACCAGATGCGTCGCCAGGGCGCGTAACTGGGCCGGTTTCACGGGCTTAGGCAGGTGTTCGACACCCAGTTGCTTGGCGCGCTCGCCGAGCGCGTGGGATGCATCGGCCGTTGCCAGGATTGCTGGAACACGCGCCGGCAGCATGTCGAACAGCCGTTCGAGCGTGTCCGTCCCGAGGTCGCCGAAATCCAGGTGATGGTCGGCAATGATCAGGTCGGGCAGCCAGTTTCCGTCATCAAGTGCCGCGATTGACTGGGCGGTGGAGCGGGCGATCCTGTAGAGGCAGCCCCAATTGGACAGGAGGCCCGCCATCGCCTCCAGAACGGCGGGGTCATTCTCGATGACCAGGATGTTCTTGCCCGCGAGACTGGCATTGGAGTGGGCGGAAACGGGGGCCACCGGCGCTGCGCGGATAACCGACGGCGGCGCGTCCGTGCGTTTGGCACGGATGCGGAACACGCTTCCCTTGCCCGGTGTCGAGCGGACGCTGACCTCGTGATTGAGGGCTGTCATCAGCCGGCGGACGATGGCAAGCCCGAGCCCGAGCCCTGTCCCGTGCTCGGCATCGCCCTGGGGCAGCGGACCGCGGTGGAATTCCTCGAAGATCTTTTCCTGCTGATCTTCGGGAATGCCGGGCCCCGTGTCGATGACCTCGATCGCGATTTCGTCGCCCTGCCTGCGCGTGCCGATCAGAACACCGCCCCGGTCGGTGTAGCGGATCGCGTTGGTGATCAGGTTCTGCAGGGCACGCCGCAGCATCAGCCGGTCGGTGTAGACACAGTCATTGGTCACGGCAACGCGAAGGCGCAACCCCTTCTTTTCGGCGATTGGCCGAAGGTCTGACAAAAGGCTGGCAAGGATCGGCGGAATCGGCACCGATGCAAACCGGGGCATCGTGACCCCGGCGTCCAGCTTGGAGATATCGAGCAGGGTGCGCAGCAACTCGTTCATCGTGTCGAGGGAGCGTTCAACCTGGTTGACCATGGAGCGGGCCTGGTCGGACGCCTGAAGATCGTATAGCGACGAGATCGTCAGCTGTGCCGCGTTGAGCGGTTGCAGGATATCGTGGCTCGCTGCCGCCAGGAATTGTGTTTTCGAACGGTTTGCGCGCTCTGAAATGTCCTTCTGGCGGGCAAGTTCGATATTCGTTTCCTCAAGACGGTGCAGCGCTGTCGTCAGCTCGTCCGTGCGGCGCCGGACCTGACCCTCCAGCGAGATCGCGGTCTGGAACAGCGAAAACGCGTTTCTTTGCTGGTCCATGGCCTGTTCGACCCGGTCGACCAGGGCCGCGTTGATCTTCTGCAGACGCATGACGTCGTCAATGTCGGACAGGCTCATGATTGCTCTCCCGCACTTGGTTCCGGCCTGGCAAAGGCGATGCCGGTGAAAGTCTGATTGAGATGCATCGAAAGGTATTGCTCGCCGTAGGTGTTGAAGCCGACGACATTGTATTTCTCGTAGATTTTCTGAATGCGCTGCGTCGCCTGGCGGTTTTGGGCATCGATCCGGCGCAGGACGCAGTCGAAGCCGAGCACGAAGTCGACGCTGCCGATCTCTTCAACCACGGTCTCGAACGCCGTGTTGGTCGAGCGTGTCATGCCTGTCGGCTCCGCGACGGTCAGGACAATGCCGTCATCGATGGCGCAGAAGAAGGACAGGGACCCGTCCGGGTTCACCTTTTGAACCGAGCGGCAGTAGTATTCGCCGCCGACCCGCACGACCAGCGGATGGGACGCGAAACTCATCGGAGACAGGGCACCGGGGTCGATGCCCACCGCCCGTGCATATTCGGCGGCGGCTTCGGTTGCATTGAACTCGTAGATGATGCGCCGCTCCGGGTCGGACCGGGTGACCACCAGCTTGCGGTCCGTCGGCACGAAATTGTCCGTCTTGAAGATCTTGAAGGGGACCGTGCTCCTGAAAAAGATCACGATGGCGCAGTCGTCGCCGATCTCGCCATTGAGAATGAGCGACGTCCG
>JBCDEN010000063.1:0-10898 GCA_039179715.1 Pseudomonadota bacterium | reverse complement strand
GGGACGACAAAGGAAGCGGGAACCGCACTGTCGAGCAATCCGGCACCTTTCAACTCCTCAAGCCCCGGAAGATCCTTGACATTTTCAAGCCCGAAATGGACCAGGAACTGCTCAGTTGTGCCATAGGTGACGGGCCGCCCCGGCGTGCGCCGGCGACCGCGCATCCTGATCCAGGTGGTTTCCAGTAACACGTCCAGGGTGCCCTTCGAGGTGGAGACGCCCCTTATCTCCTCGATTTCCGCACGCGTGACCGGCTGATGATAGGCAATGATCGCAAGCGTTTCGAGCGCTGCCCTGGAGAGTTTGCGCTGTTCCTCGACATTGCGATGCATGAGATAGGAAAGATCTTCGGCCGTGCGGAAACACCATTTCCCGGCAAGGCGCACCAGATTGACGCCGCGCGGTGCGTAAAGCTTTTGCAACCGCTCCAGGAGCGCAAGCACATCCGTACCCTCGGGCACGCGAAGGGTCAGCTCTTCAAGAGACAGCGGTTCACTGGACGCAAACAACAGGGCTTCAACCATCCGCTGACCGGCAAGATCCGTGTGGAGATCTTCACCGGACTGTTCGACGAGGTCCGGTTGCCCGTCTTCAGACGTCATGCGCGTCTTCCTTCACGACGGAGCGGATATAGACCGGAGAGAATGCTTCCCCCTGGCGTATCTCGACCTGGCCTTCCCGCACCATTTCCAGGCTCGCGGAGAAGGTGCTCGCAACGATCGTCGCCCAATCCTTGTTGTCATAGAGATAGTCACGCAAATAGGCGTTCAGGGGAGCCCACTCACTGACACGGCCGACCAGCCGGGTGAGAAGTTCCCTTGCCTCCTGGAGCGACCAGACCGTCCGCTTCAAAACCCTGACCGACGTGACCGATTGCCTCTGCCGCTGGATGGCATAGGCCGACAGCAAATCATAGATGGACGCATCCCAGATGCTTTTCTGCTGCACCGACATGGTCTCCGGATCGCCGCGATGGAATACGTCCCGCCCTTGCCGGTTCCGGTTCATGAGCTTCTCGGACACTTCGCGCATCGCCTCCAGCCGGCGAAGCCTGAACGCAAGCGCCGCAGCCAGTTCCTCGCCGGTCGGTTCGTCTTCGTCCTTCTGCTCGGGCAGAAGCAGTTTCGATTTCAGGTAGGCAAGCCAGGCGGCCATGACGAGATAGTCGGCCGCCAGTTCGAGGCGCATCCGCCGTGCCTCGGCAACAAAGGTCAGATACTGCTCGACAAGTTGCAGGATGGAGATACGGGCAAGGTCAACCTTTTGCGTGCGCGCCATGCCAAGCAGCAGATCCAAGGGGCCCTCGAACCCGTCAACATCCACGACCAGCTGCGGTTCTGAAATCGCGCGCTCTTCTTCTGCAGCAACAGTGCTCAGCAGGTCGTAGGACCCGTCGTCTGAAATCTGTCTATGCGTTTCCAGTTCAGCCATTCAAGCTCCGGTCAGGCGCTGTGCAACCCGGTGATGTCTCCAAATTCGCCCCAGGCGGCGGATTTGTCGAAACCCGGTTCGGGCGGGTTCAACCCTTTGAGAGCCGCGGCGCACCGGTGTGCGGCTTCGCCACTCAGGTCCGGGACCGCTTCGGCTACGGCCACCATTTCACTCATCTCACCATTGCAGTGCAAAACGATGTCGCAACCTGCTTCAATGATCTTGCGGGATCGCTGCACGTAGTCACCTCCGAGCGCCTTCATCGAGATATCGTCGCTCATTAGGCAGCCCGCAAAGCCGATTTCCTTGCGGATTACATCCTGGATGACCTTCGCGCTCTGCGTTCCGGCGGTTTCAGGATCAATCTCATTGTAAATGATATGGGCTGTCATGCCCAATGACACGCCCGAAAGTGCCTGGAACGGGCGGAAATCCACGTCTTTTAACGCAGATATGTCCGCTTCGACGCGCGGCAACTCCAAATGGCTGTCGACACGCGCGCGTCCATGCCCCGGAATGTGCTTGATCACCGGTAGTACGCCACCCGACAACGCACCGTCGATCATGGCCTGCCCCAGTCTGGCCACGACATCCGGATCACCGGAGAGCGCACGGTCACCGATTGCGTCAACCGTATCGGGAAAGCGCACATCGAGGCAGGGCAGACAGTCGATGTTGATGCCGACCTCGACCAGATCCGCCGCAATCAGCCGCGCACCCAGCCAAGCGGCGCGCTCGCCCTTGGCGGGGTCCGACCGGAAAAGGTCGCCATAGAGCTTCGGCGCCGGGTATTTGGGCCAGTTCGGTGGCCTCAGCCTTTGAACCCGTCCACCCTCCTGATCAACAAGGACCGGGGCATTGTGCCGACCGACCGCGTCGCGAAACGCAGAGGTCAGCGCCCGAAGCTGATCCTGCGTCTCCACGTTCCGCGCGAACAGGATCAGGCCCCAGGGATCGGCGTCCCTGAAGAATGCGATTTCGTCCCCGGTGAGTGTCAATCCGGCGCAGCCGGACACAAAAGCCTTGGTCATGACTCCGGCTTAAACGGCACCCCATGACGCGTCAAGAAAGCGGAAGCTTCCACTTGCGTCCATCCCCTGAACTTGCAATCTAGACGCTCGAAAGCTCACTCAGTCAGGATTGGAGACCCCATGCGCGCACGACTAGACATTCCGGCCGGCACGCTCCACAGGGTGTCCCACAGATCCGAAATTCTCGGCCAGAACAGGCTCGGCGACACGGCGACCCGCGAGATCGTGGTTTACGTTCCACACGGGCACGATGGCGTAGGTTTGCCGCTGCTGGTCGATATCGTCGGTTTCACCGCCGGCGGACCGGCACATGCCAACTGGAAGAACTTCGGCGAAAACGTGCCGGAACGGCTGGATCGTCTTATACATGACGGCGAAATGCCACCCGTGGTCGTTGCCTTCCCGGACTGTTTCACGCGGCTGGGCGGAAACCAGTATATCGACAGCCATGTCATGGGCCCCTGGGCGACCTGGCTGACAAGCGAAATGCTGGAGGACATCGAGGGCCGGTTCAAGTGCGGCGGCACGGGACTGCGTGCCCTGTTCGGAAAATCGTCCGGCGGATACGGGTCGATCGTGCATGCCATGAAACACGCGGACGTCTGGTCGGCAGCGGCGTGCCATTCTGGCGACATGGCGTTTGAGCTGTGTTACCTGCCGGAGATGCCCAACGCAGTGCGCGCGATCGCCAAGGCCGGATCAATCGAGGCATTCGTGACCGATTTCGAGAAAGGGCCGAAATTCCCGGGCAATGCGCTGCATGACCTGATGACGCTTGCCATGGCGGCAACCTATGACCCGGACCCGGACCCTGAAGTCTTTTGCGGCATCAGGCTGCCGGTCGATATGGAGACCTGTGAGATCATCGACGACCGTTGGCAGGCCTGGCTTTCCTGGGACCCGGTCGAGATGATCGACGGTCATGTCGGGGCATTGAAGTCGCTAAAGGGGCTGTGGGTCGATTGCGGGTCGGTCGATCAATACAATCTCGTTTACGGAGCCAGACGCTTGCGCCGGAAACTTGAGGCCAATGGCATCGATTGCATCTATGAGGAATTCAACGACAATCATTCCTCGATTGACTACCGGCTGGATCTGTCCCTGCCCTTTCTGGCCAACAAATTGCTCGGTGCCTGACGCTGCATGGCGAGCGCTTTTTTGACCTAGCTTTCATTCGGGCGCTGCACCTTGCGGAGTGGCAGCGGGCAGGACAGCACAAGGCCGCCCAACACGATCAGACCGGCTCCGACTGCCGCGATTGGTGAGGGAACCTCGCCCCAGACAAGGTAGGCAAACACCGCGGCAAGGACGACGCTGCTGTAATAGATCGGCGCCAGCGTCGCAGCTCCGGCGCGCCTGTAGGCGGAAATGTTGAGCGACTGGCCGATAATGGCAACCGGACCCAGCCACGCAAAGGCCCAAAGGCTTGACAACGGGATCTGCTGCTCACGGATGATCCAGATGACCGGTACCGTGAGAAGCAGCGATGCAAACACGTTGACATAGGCCAGGATCGTAACCGTGTTTTCGCGTTGCGCGAGGTATCGCATGATAAGAGCCTCGCAGGCCATGAAGACGGCTGCCATGAGCGCCGCCGCGACACCATCCATGGCAAGCGCGCTCGATCCGCCTGTGCCGCTGACGGATCTCACGACAAGATAAGCACCGATTGCGCAAAGCCCCCCGGACAGCCAATGGCGGCCGGTAATCAGCTCCTTCAGAATCAATCCTGCAAGGACAATTGCAATGATGCCCTTGGTCAGCCCTATCGCCGTTGCATCCGCAAGAGGCAGGATGCTGGCGGCGTAAATCGAGCACGCAAGACCGCCAATGCCGCAAACAGCGCGCATCAGGTGGATTTTCCAAAGCGGGCTCACCTGTGAGAAGATCGGCACCCGCTTGATTGTCCCGAAGCCGACGATCGTCAGCGCACCGCCGAAAAAGCGCAGCCAGACTAGAACGATGACTGGCACGAGCCCGTCGGCGATCTTTCCAGCGGCAAAGACGGGCGTGAATGCTGCCATCCCTGCAAGCGCCAGCCCATAGGCAAGGGCGACATTTTCGCGGCGTATGTAGTCGGAATTCGGCGGCATCGTATCTCCTGCCCGGTGGGACCCCATTCTCTATCAGCAATCCGCTGTTCCGGTCAGCCGACAATTCATCATGCCCGCTATGCGAAAACGCATGGAATTGAACCGCTCTGTGTAGTTATGTATAAGTGGGCCATGAACTGGGATGACCTGAAACTGATCGATGCAGCCGCGCGGATGCGGTCACTGTCGGGTGCGGCAAAGGCGCTGAAACTGAGCCAGCCGCAGTTGAGCCGCCGTCTGAAAACCTTCGAGAACCAGGTGGGCGCGAGGCTGTTTGACCGGACACCGACAGGTCTCAAGCCGACCGAAGCAGGGTTGCGCCTCATTCCGCTGGCCGCGGAGATGCGCAAGAGTGCGGACGCAGCCAGCCGCGTTCTGCCGGACCTTTCCGGATCCGCATTGAAAGTGGTCCGCGTTGCCGTTGATGAAGTACGCGCCCGGATCCTCACCGACAATTTCTCGGACCTTTGCGCCTTCATGCCCGGGGTCGAGCTGGAGATCATCTCCAGCCATCTGCATGCAGACCACCAGTCACGCGGCATCGAACTTCAGATTAGAAACTGCCTGCCGGAGACGGACACACTGATCTCGCGAAAAGTGGGTGATGTTTCCTATGGCGTCTTCGGGTCAGCGGACTATGTGGACGCACATCCGGAGATCCTTCATGATCTGAAATGCGCCGAATGTGACTGGCTCGGCTTCGCACCGGACGATCTCTGGTATCCTGCGCAGGCCCGCTGGATGGAAGCCCGTAAGATCAGCCGTCCGCGCATGCGCACGAACACGATGACGACGCTCATGAACATGACGGCCGCCGGCCATGGGCTGGCTCTGCTGCCCGTTTTCATGGGGGATAGCCATCCGTCGCTCGTCGGGATCACCGGGCCTCTCGCCGAACTGACCAATGCCGAACACATCATCGTTCACCGGGACGTGCGTCGGGAACCTGCCGTGCAGACGGCCATGAACGCGATTGCGCGTGTCTACAAGAACATGGGGCCGCGACTGACCGGCACGCTTCAAGGCGCGAGACAGGCCGCGGAATGAACGCTCTCAGACGAATGGCCTCTGGTCGCGGTCTACCCTGAGCGGAGGATCAGGGCTGACGGCGCACGAAGCAATCCCCGCCGGCTCCTTTCAGGCTTTCGCAGAGCGTATTGGCTTCGCTTCTGGATCCGGTAGGAATTCTCGCACGGTAGAAGACACCGCGATCACCCAGGTCGGCGGACACAATGACCGCATTCCGGTTGCCCAGAACACCGGGATACTGTCGCTGCAGCCCGGCATAAGCATTACTGGCCGCTGCTGCAGAGCGTTGCGATGTCACCTGAACAATGTAGGTACCGGAAGGTATTGAGCCGGTGGGCGATGTCGCCGCAGGTGCCGGCGCGCTTGCCGTATTTGACAGGTTCAAAGGACCGTCCTGCTGTTGAGCCGGTGCTGGTGCCGTCTGCGCAGCCGGAGCGGCTTGTGCGGCGGGAGCTGCAGCCACCTGGACCGGGGCCTGCGGCTTCTTGCGGGGAATGACGGTCGGTACCGGCGCTGCGGGGACTGGCGTTTCGACCTCGGCCTGAACTGGCTGTTCCGTCTGTGTCACGATCTCAGGCACGGCCGGCGCGGCGGGCTCGACGGGCGCAGGTGTTTCTTCGGCTTGCGGCTGTACTGCGGCCGTTTCCGTTGCGGTGGTGGTTTCAGACTGCGGTGCCACCACGATCGGTTGCGTTTGAACAGGGACGGCAGTCTCTGGCTCCGTCTCCGTCACAGCGATCTGAGGTGTCTCCGTACTTACCTGCGGAGCCGCGATTTCCGGCACTTGCGGCGCGGGTGTTACCGCCCTAGTCGGCGCGCTTATGACGGGCGCTTCGTCCCCGGATACGATCGTGCCGTCGGGGCGAACGATAAAGGTGCTCACCTGTTTCGGCGTCCCGGGGGCCAATTCGGAACTGCCATCAGAAGCCGCCGGTGCGGGAGGCAACTCGACCGGTTGCGGCGTTTCCTGAATGTTCAAGCGTTCGGGAACGTTTTCTCCGGTAAGACGATCCGCAATCTTGGTTGACGATTGCCCTGCAGAATCGGACTGGCTCTGCTCAGGGAATATCTTCAAAGGTTCCTGAAGGCCGCTTATCACAGGGGGCGGCCCATTCGGCACCTGAACGGAATTGCCGTCGTAAAGGAAAAAACCTGCACCACCGAGCGCGGCAACAGCAACGACACCGAGCGCAACATAGAGGCCGCGCCGCGACCCGCGCGTGGTCTGCTCCGCCGCGACCCTTTCAGTGTCCGAATGGGGTGGCAGCACCCCTGCTCCACTCAGGCTGGGATCGCTCTCCTGCATCGCGCGCGCAACCGCATCAAGATCATAGCCTTCGGGCGGCGGCGGCGTGTCGTGTTCACGCTCTTCAACATCCGGCACGGCTTTGGCAGCCTCAGGCCAGGCCATATCGTCGATGTCATCTGCCGAAACTTCCGGGTCCCCGTCCGGGTCCGGCACTTCCGGTTCAACCGCAATCGGCGCACGCTTTTCCCTTTCGGGGAAATCGAGGTCGGCAAACAGGGCGTCTATGCCGGCCGGACTGTCCTTTTCATCGCGGATCGGCGACGCGCCGCCAGCAGAGGAATCGGCAGATTTCTGCGTGTTCAGCGCGGCAAAAAAGTCGTTCTCGTCGATTGCCGGTCTGCGGGAGTCTTCGCGGCTTTCGGTTGCAGGCCGGACAGGCGCGACCGGTGGCGCAGCGGCGAAGTCAGGGTTGGCCAACCTTGTTCCTGCCGTGTCCGGATATCCCGTCAGACCCTGTTCACGGTAAGGAGCCGCCGTTTCTGCAGCCGGTTGCGACGATGCCAGTTCCTCTTTCCAGCGAAGCTCATTGTCAACTGCAGGTACCGCACTGGCCGGGCTGCGTGGCTCGTAATGTTCGACCTCTTGGGTGATGAACGCGAATGCGTCTGGGGACGGCGTGTCTTCCGCGCTCGCGGGCAACATCTTTCCGACTTCTTCGTCCACGGACTGCCGGAGCGCACCGATCAGTTCGTCTTCGAGCTCAGCACTGAGGCCCTGCTCCAGATCCATCGCAACACGCGGCGCCAACGGTTCGGCAGGCTGCTGCACGTTTCCGATTGCGCTCGCGGTGAAACCGGTTGCCGGTTCTGCTGTTTCAGCCGCCGGTTCAAAGACCGGCTCGACATAGGGGGCTGGATCGGGTGACGCAGGTTCGGACACGGCGGCAGGCGTATCTGCCTGTGGATTAGTGAGCTTCGGCCATAGAGGGGAAACGTTTTCAACGCGTTCGCTGTCACGCTGCAGCGTGCCCAGGGGCGGAATGCCGGCGGACGGCGCCGTCGATTCGTCACCGCTCCGGGCAAAAAACTGGTTGCGGATCTCACCGACAATGGGTGCTGGATGGTTATCCGGCCCGAGAGCGGAGCGATCCTCACTCTCTTGCCTGAAGCCGGCGGCGGGAAAAGACGGCTCGACGCGCTGTGGCTGCGATGCCGGCTTGTCGACGGCCTCGTCTGTAAAATCATCAAGCCCCGCAAAGTAGTCCGTATTGCCAACGCGACCGCTGCTCACATTTGCACCCAATTGGTTGTTTTTGTGGACGATTCTAGCCAATTCGAGAAGTGGATCAGCCATAGCCTGCCGATCCGTGTCAGCCGCTTCGGCCGACCCGTGCGAATCCGATTTTTCATTTTCGTAATCATTGGCCATGAGCTTTACGAAAACCAGTCCCGTTCACCTTGGCGTCCTCTACTTTGCCAGCAAGGACGATGTACTAAGTTAGCGCATTTCTTCGGGCGCATTTACCCCCAGAATTGACAACCCCGCCCCAAGTACCAAAGATATTGCACGAACCAAAGCAAGACGTGCCAGGGTTAATTTCGGGTTACCAGTCTGAATAAACTTTAAATGCGGCAAATCATAGCCTCTGGTGTAATGCCTGCTCAGAGTTGTTGCCAGCTCATACAGATAAAACGCGATGCGATGCGGTTCGTGAGTGTTTGCAGCCACATTCACAATCTTGGGCCACTCCGCAACCTTGGCCATCAGCTCAAGCTCGCTTGGATCGGACAACAAGGCCAGATCCGCTTTTTCCAGATCCCCATCTTCGATGCCCATGTCCGGAAACTGTTCCTTCGCCCTTCTCAGACTGGATCTCAGCCTGGCATGGGAATACTGGACATAATAGACGGGATTGTCCTTCGTTTCCTCGGTGACTTTCTTGTAGTCAAAGTCGAGCGGCGCATCGTTCTTGCGGTAGAGCATCATGAAGCGCACGGGGTCCGGTCCGACCTCGTCGACGACTTCTCTGAGCGTGATGAAATCACCGGACCGTTTCGACATTTTCACCGGCTCGCCGTCGCGCATGAGCTTGACGAGCTGGCAGAACCTGACGACCACATCGGTCTTGCCATCGGACACGGCCTTGCCAACGGCCTGCAAGCGTTTTGCGTAGCCGCTGTGGTCCGCTCCGAGAATGTAAATGGTCTCGTCAAAGCCGCGCTCGAACTTGTCCTGGAAATAGGCAACGTATGCCGCGAAATAGGTGTAGGACCCGTCTGACTTCTTGAGCGCACGGTCAGTATCGTCACCGAAGTCGCTCGCGCGAAACAGGGTCTGATCCCGGTCTTCCCAGTCCTCGGGCACCTGCCCTTTCGGGGGCGGCAGCGTTCCCTGATAGATCAGGCCCTTTGCGCGCAGTCCATCGAGCATGATGTCGATCCTGGACCCGTTCGCGCCGTCCCGTTCGTGCAGGGTTCTTTCTGAAAAGAACACTTCATGCTCGACACCGAGAGCTGCGAGATCCTGCCGTATCAGGTCTAGCATCGATGCAATCGAGGCTTCCTTGACGAGCGGCAGCCATTCGGTCTCCGGCTTGTCCAGCAAGGTATCACCAAACTCATCTTTCAGGCTCCGGCCCACAGGCTTGAGGTAGTCACCCGGATAAAGACCCGGCGGGATCACGCCGATATCCTCGCCAAGCGCTTCGCGGTAGCGCAGGAACGCACTGCGCGCGAGCGTTTCGATCTGTGACCCGGCATCGTTGATATAGTATTCCTTGGTCACGTCGCTGCCGGCGAATTGCAGCAGATTGGCCAATGCATCGCCGACAACCGCACCCCGTATATGGCCGACATGCATGGGACCGGTCGGATTCGCCGACACATATTCGACATTCACCCTGGGCGCCGGATCCTGAGTGATCGCGCCATATCTTGCGCCAGCCTTAAGAACGTCGCTCACGACACCCTGCCAAACCGACGGCGTCACACGCATATTGATGAAGCCCGGCCCGGCAATCGTCGTTTCGGTTACATCCGGATCTTCGTTCAGTTTGACGGTGAGCTGTTCTGCGAGGTCTCGCGGTTTCATGCCAAGGGGCTTTGCCAGCACCATCGCGGCATTGGTCGCCAGATCACCGTGCGCAGGATCTCTCGGTGCTTCAACCACAACACGTGACAGATTTGGCGCATTCCCACTTGCGTCTTTAAGTTCAAGAGTTTGAAGTGCATTTTTCACGCGTTGTGTGAAGTCAGCAAAGATATTCATTTCGCACCGATCATGCCTGGTCAGGTAAGCACAAATCACCCCGGCGCAGCGAAGGTGATCCCCTCCGGCGCAACAGGGTGCTAAAGTCGATCAAGCGCCTACCCTAATTCCGGAGTGTCGTCAAACAGTCTGCGGTGTTCGTCGATGGCGTACCGATCGGTCATTCCGGCTATGTAGTCGCAGATGCGGCGCGCAAGCTCGGAGTCGCTCAAGCGGGCCAATCCTTCGTTCCAGGGACCAGGCATCAGATCCGGTTCCGATCGAAACCGGTCGAACAGGTCTCTCACGATCCTTGCAACGACCTTGCGCACGGCCAGAACGTCGTCATGCCGGTAGACGCGCGCGAACAGAAACCGTTTCACGTCCTTTTCCGCAGGCACCATTGCGTCGGAGAAACCGACAAGACACCGGCCTGCCGACCTGATATCGGCGGCGCTGCGGGGGGCAAGGTCAGCAAGATTTTTCAGCGAATGACGAATGACGTCCTCGACCATCCTGGTGATCGAACGGCGCACAATCTCATGTATCCGGCGGCTTTCTTCCAGACCCGGATATCTTGTGTCGACTTCGGTCAGAATGTCGGCGAGAAAAGGCACCGCCTGCATGTCTTCTACAGCAAACAGGCCGGCCCTCAATCCATCATCGAGGTCATGCGCGTCATAGGCAATGTCGTCCGCGATAGCAGCCGCCTGGGCTTCGCCGCCTGGCCAGGTGTTCAGGAGGAGGTCCTGCTTTTCGGCATATTCCCGGATTGCGAAGGGAAGCTTGCCGTTCCTGAACTTGCCGAGCGGCGCGCCG
>JBCDEN010000096.1:0-9182 GCA_039179715.1 Pseudomonadota bacterium | reverse complement strand
TGATCCATCAGTTGCTGCAGCTGCTGTGCCAGATCGCCCTGACCCTGCTGCAGCTGCTGAAGCATCTGTTCCAGCTGCTCCTGGGTCATCTGCTGACCCTGACCCTGTTGCCCTTGCTGCTGCTGTCCCTGCTGCTGGTTGCCACGCTGGCGCTGCTGGTCCTGGTTGAACCGGTGGGTCTCGTCCATCAGCTGCTGCTGTTGCTGGATCATCTCGCCGAGCTGGTTCAGCATCTCCATCATTTCGCTGTTCATGCCTTCGGGCATCATCTGCGGTCTGCCAGCCTGAAGGTTTTCCAGCATCTGCTGCATCTGCGCCAGCAACTCGCGCGCGGCATCCCGTGATCCGGTCCTTGCCAGTTCCTCGATCCGGTCGAGCATTTCGCTCAGATCCTGCTGATTGAGCGACTGCTGGTTGCCGTCGAAAGGCTGCATCGCCTGCGGGTTCTGGCGCATCTGCTCCGCCAGCGCCTGCATGTATTCGTTCAGCGCCTCGCGCAATTCCTGTGTCAGCTTGGCAATTTCTTCGTCGCTCGCTCCTTCTTCCAGTGCCTTGCGCAAGGCTTCCTGGGCATCTCTCAGCTTGCGTTCGGCCGCGGACAGGTCGCCATCCTCGATCGAAAGCGCCAGATCCCACAAAAGCGGCAGCATGGCCTTGAGGTCGTCATCCGTTTCCGCGCGGATCAGTTCGCCATAGGCGAAGCGCATGCCCAGATAGTTGCGCGCCCTGAAGTCGAAGAGTTCGGGAGCGAGCATCAGGGCGTCCATCGCCGTGATCACCTGCGCATGGTTTTGCGCATCAAGGGCTAGGTTGCGGCGCTGTTCGACAATCGCGCGTGCCAGCGGCTTGGCAAAGCGGCGCTGCGGCAAAGTGATCCGGTAGGGGGGAGACAAGCCTTCCTGCAACGCCTGGTCCCGTGCCAGCAGGGTCAGATCGACTTCGGACCCCGCCCAGGGATGCGACGTCAGATCCCGGATCGTTTCGGCGGTCTTGGCCGTCCCCGTTCGCGGCGGCAGGGAAAGCGGAAACTGCGGTGCCTCGACAAGCGGACGGGGAACCCGGTCCTGATGATCCGGATTCGGCAACGGAGCAATGCGCGCCTCGGCGGCAACGACGCCGTAGTCGTCATTCACCAGGTAGGAAAACTTGAGTGCCCCGCTCAGCTGGGCTTCCGGGTCATCGACGAGGCGGATTTCAGGCGCATCGTCCGGCTTGACCGCAAACACGAAACGCAGAAACGGTTCTTCGGGCGCATCGGCGTTCGACAGCTCGACCACGCCGGTCGTCTCAAGCGTCAAATGTCTTTCGACCGGCAACAGCTTTGCAATTTCGGCATCGGTCTCGTCCCCGATGGCCTGATCCGGCTGAACGACTTCCGGCTCGGTCTGTTCTGGACCGGCGAATGTCATGCTGATTTCCTGCGACCCTTGCGAGCGCACGACAAGCACTGAGCCCTCGGGCACGGATATCGGCGCCCCGGCTTCCCGCAATTGCGCGCTTTCGCCGGTCAGATAGATCGGAGGTTCGCTCGTATAGATTGGCGGCGTGACCCAGGCGTCCAGCCTGCTCGGCGGCTCAACGGTCTTGAAGGGGTTCTGGAAGGCGGATGTCAGACGGCCCATATGATCGCCGTGCGCGGCGCCGAACCCGATCACAAGCAGCGACGCCGCAAGAACCCGAAGCGCCAGCGGGTCCCGCCGGAACGCCTGCGGATCGGGCGCTTTCGAGCGGATTGCCGCAACGGCTTCGGCAGTCCGCCGCTGATGGAGTGCCCAGATTGCCCGGCTTTCCGCATTGTCGGACCCGACCGAAAGGTCATCTTCAAGAGTGGTCAGCGGCCTGTGCTTGTAGCCGGACGTCTTTTCGACCCGCTGCAGCGCATCCTCGCGCGACGGCCATCTGAGCTGGAACAGGTCTCGCGACGCCCAGACGACGGCAGCCGCAAAGGCGGCAATCCCGGCCAGTCCGATCCAGACGGGCAAGACCATCCAGAGCCCGAGCCAGGACAGACCGACATAGATACCGACAACCACAAGCAGGGGCAGCAGCGCGCGCCACAGGCGCTCGACGAACAGGGCAACCCGGCTTCGACCTATCAGCGTATCGAGCCGTGACTGGATGTAGTCGCGCCAGCCGGCCGCACGGGCGTCTTTCGACCTGCCACTCTCTGGATCGCTGTCTTTCGGGCTCAAAGGCACCTCCGGTTCATATCCCGAGGCTCCGGCAACCACGGTTGCCAGCGTCGGGATCGGCCCACCACCTTATAAAGTGAGGCATAAGGAGCCATCCGGCAACAGGTCGGACCAACTAATTCCGCACCGATTGCCTCACGAAGCCTTGAGCCAATCCGGCATTTGATCGAGTCCAAGCAGCTCTTCATAGGTGAGACGCGGCCGCACGACAGCGAATTGATCTGCGTTTACGAGGACTTCCGGAACCAGCAGTCGCGAATTGTAGGTGCTTGACTGCACCGCGCCATAAGCTCCGGCGGAATAGATCGCCAGGATATCCCCAGCCTCCACTTTTGCCATGTCACGGTCCTGGGCAAGAAAGTCACCGGTTTCGCACACCGGCCCGACGATATCGGCCCTGATTCGGTCAAGATTGCCGATATCTTCCCTCATCGGCCTTACCTCGTGATGGGCTTCATAAAGCGTCGGCCGGATCAGGTCGTTCATCGCACCGTCGACGATGACGAACGTCTTGTCGGCACCTTCCTTTACATAGATTACCCGCGTCACCAGAATTCCCGCGTTTCCCGCGATCAGGCGGCCAGGTTCGAACATGACCGTGCAGTCGAGTTCCCGAACGTGTTTCTTGACCACTTCCGCATAGGCATCCGGATGCGGCGGCGGATCGTTGTCGCTGACATAGGGAATGCCCAGCCCGCCGCCCAGATCGACATGCGCGATCTTGTGACCCTGGCCGCGCAGATCGGCGATCAGCTCTCCGAGACGCGCGAACGCGTCGTCAAACGGCCCGAGCTCCGTGATCTGCGACCCGATATGCATGTCGATCCCGGTAACCTCGATGCCCGGAAGTCTTGCGGCATGGGCATAGACCTCGCGGGCACGCTGCCACGGAATGCCGAACTTGTTTTCCGCCTTGCCGGTGGCGATCTTCGCATGGGTCTTCGCATCGACATCCGGATTGATGCGCATGGAAACCCTTGCGGTGCGCCCCATTTCACTTGCAACGCGGGAAAGCTGCAGAAGCTCCGGTTCCGATTCCACGTTGAAGCACAGAATATCCTCCTCCAGCGCGTAGGCCTGTTCGGCCTCGGTCTTGCCAACGCCGGAAAACACGATCTTGCTGGCGGGAACGTCTGCGGCCCTGGCCCGGCGCAACTCGCCTTCCGACACCACATCCATCCCGGCACCGAGTTGTCCGAGCGTTTTCAGCACGGCCTGGTTCGAGTTCGCCTTCATCGCATAGCAGACCAGCGACGGAATATCGTCGAAAGCGGATGCGAACACCTGGTAGTGCCGCGTCAGGGTCGCGGTCGAATAGCAATAGAAGGGTGTGCCAACCGCGCGCGCGATCTCTTCAATTGCAACATCTTCGGCATGAAGCACGCCATTTTTGTAATCGAAATGATGCAAGACTGCCTCGCTGAGCTGTCTGAAAGCCATGGGGACCGGATTGCGATCCCGGTCCGCCCTGCGGTTGATGTCAGTTGATCAGAAAATCCAGAAAGAAGGTCCTGTCGTCCGGAGCCGGCTCAAGTTCCGGCGGTGCCGTGGCCGGATCAACGGGCTCCGACAGCGTGTTCTGCTGTTCCACCGGTGTCCCCGGCACATCCAGGTCGCCCTTGCGGCCGCATGCAGCCAGGGTCGTGCTCAGACACAGACAGACCACCGCCAGAGTTCTGATCCGGATCACCATGTGACAATTGCCCTTTTCGGAATTCACCACGTTCAGTCCTCTCCTCGCACGGCGCGAGCCATTCGGCAAGACCATTGGCTTGATTGGCCGATGCGGGCGGGAGCACCAGGGAGGATTCTAGTCCCTGGAAAGATCCTTAAGCCAGCGGCGCGCCTGCTTGCGCACATTGACGGGTGATGTCCCGCCATAGCTCGTCCGGCTGCGGACCGACTTGTCGACCGACAGGACCGAAAACACTTCTTCGGTGATCTTCGGGTCGACCTGGCGCATGTCCTCAAGCGGCACCTTGTGCAGTTCGATCCCCCTGTCCGCGGCAAGGCCGACGATACGGCCCGTCACATGGTGGGCATCGCGGAACGGCATGCCCAGCACACGCACCAGCCAGTCGGCGAGATCGGTCGCCGTCGAGTAGCCCGATCCGGCAGCCTTCTTCATCGCCTTGGTGACCGGCTCAAGGTCGCGCACCATTCCGGTCATCGCGGCAAGGGCAAGCGAAACGCTGGCCAGACCGTCAAAGGCCTGTTCCTTGTCTTCCTGCATGTCCTTGGAATAGGCCAGCGGCAGGCCCTTCATCATGACCAGCAGCGCCTGCAGCGACCCGTAGATCCGCCCCGTCTTGGCGCGCACCAGTTCGGCGGCATCCGGGTTTTTCTTTTGCGGCATGATGGACGACCCGGTCGAGAACTTGTCCGACAGCTTCACGAAACCGAATTGGGCCGAGCACCAGACCACGATTTCCTCCGCAAGCCGCGACAGATGCATCGCGGTGAGCGACGCCGCCGAAAGCGCCTCGATCACGAAGTCCCGGTCGGAAACCGCATCGAGCGAGTTGGCGGTCGGCCGGTCGAAGCCGAGCGCCTCGGCAGTCATTTTCCGGTCGATCGGGAAAGACGTTCCGGCCAGCGCCGCCGCGCCAAGCGGACATTCGTTCATCCGTTTTCGGGCGTCGCGCACGCGCCCGCGATCACGGGAGAACATTTCCACATAGGCAAGCAGATGATGCCCGAAAGTGACCGGTTGGGCCGACTGGAGATGGGTGAACCCGGGCATCACGTCGGCAGCGTGGGCTTCCGCCTTTTCGGCAAGCGCCTGCATGATCTCGCCGAGCTGCTGGTCCAGCGTGTCGAGCGTGTCGCGGACCCAGAGACGGAAATCCGTTGCCACCTGGTCATTTCTCGATCTTGCCGTGTGCAGCCGGCCGGCTGCCGGACCGATAAGTTCTGCGAGCCTTGCTTCCACATTCATGTGGATGTCCTCAAGCGCACGCGAGAACTTGAATTCGCCTTTTTCGATTTCTGACAGGATTGTGTCTAGACCCTGAACGATCTTGTCGGCATCGTCCGTCGTAACAATCTCTTTTTCAGCGAGCATGCGCACATGGGCTTTCGAGCCGTCGATGTCCTGCCTATATAGCTTCCGGTCGTAGTCGATAGAGGCATTGATTTCCTCCATGATGGCGTCCGGTCCTTCGGCGAACCGGCCTCCCCACATGCGATTGCTCATGTCCTGTCCTTTAAAGAGGCGCCCCTTGCGAGGTGTGAACGAATGAATAAGCCAACCGAACCCGTCAAGAGCTCCAGACGCGGCGTGATTCTGGCCGGTCTCGCTGGTGCGGCAGCTGCTGTAGCGGCTCTATACGTGATCGCCGGACCGAATGGCAACATCGCCAGCGCGCAAAGCTGCACGGCGGCGCTTTCTGCCGCAGCCGCCGCAAAGCCGCATGCCAAGGGGGAGGTGGCCGCGTTCCTGCCTGCCAGTCAGCCGCTCGGCTTGAGGGACCTGTCCTTCAAGGGCCCGGATGGCCAGGATCTGACAATGGAGGACTTCAAGGACAAGACGGTTCTTCTCAACCTCTGGGCAACCTGGTGCGCGCCATGCCGTGAGGAAATGCCGGCACTCGACCAGCTTCAGGCAGACCTTGGAGACGATACGTTTGAAGTCGTGGCGGTGAGCCTCGATCGCGGCGGCCCTGAAAAACCGAAGAAATTTCTTGATGAGATCGGTGTCGGCAACCTGACATTTTATCAGGACAGTTCCAACGGCCTCTTGAAGGATCTGCGCAAGGCAAGCCGCGCGACGGGCCTGCCGACGACAATTCTGATCAATCAGGAGGGATGTGAGGTCGGCACGATGTACGGACCGGCCCACTGGGCGTCCGGAGAGGCAAAGGCCCTCATTCAGTCAACGTTGGGCAAGAAAGGCGCCTGACGGTCAGACCGTGACGTCGACCGCCTCGCCAAGGCCCGGAATCTTGCGGTTTTCGCGTCGGTCTTCTTCCCGGGTTGCCTGGGCATCCTCGAGGCGGCTGGCGACCTGCTGTTCCTGCGCCGCCTGGTCCTTGACCGCATTGATCGCGAACTCGTTCCGGATCTTGGCAACGTCATAGGACGCGGAGGTGCTGTCTGAAACTGTTGTCATGCCTATGAGCCTCTTATCTGCCGCGGGTTAAACCGAAATGTCGACCCTGTTGCCGAGCCCGTCTTCCGGATTGCGGTTCTGCGCCCGGTTTTCAAGCTTCTGCGCCTGATCGCTCAGAAACTCGGCACGGCTCGTGCTGAACTCGGCCTGTCTCTGAACGGTCTCGGCGGCAGCTTCGGACTGGCGCGCACTGAGAACCTTCACCTGCTCGGCGGTCTTCTCGATACGGGAAGTGCTGAGCGAAGGCTGGAAGGCCTGTATTGATGCGCTGGCGATTGCCTCAGACATTTTTGGTCCAAACACGGAATTCAAGTCGAACCTAACTGTGCACCAACAGCCTGAATTAAAACGTAAAAATCAGGTTATTCGTGAGATCTTGCTCAAGATGAAACTAAATAATCGCGGGGCATTAATTTAAAATTTTACGCTTACCGCGCCAAGTGTCTGAGACAATTACTCAGTTACATCCGATGCAATCTGCAACATTCCCGAACGCGCCGGTTATAAACGACGTGAGCAGAAACCGCGCACGCGTCTCCCGGAGCGCGGAGAATTGATGAGATTAACGAATTAAACCGGTGGCGAGGCTTCAGGCCGTCACGTCGACCTGTGTTCCAAGTCCGGGAGGAGGCGCGCTTTTGGCCGTTTCAAGGCTGGCCGCACCTTCCTGAAGCAGCGCCACGAGATTTGCATCCTGCTGCGCCGCGATCTTGAGCATCTCCGACTGCAGCGCCTGTTGGGTCTGCGCCTGAGATGTCGCGGCGTATGTGCTGGCAATGCCGACGCTGTCCATCAATACTCTCTTTGTTGCCGCTTTCCGGGACCCAATACCTAGCTTGCCTGCCCTTAAACCAGCGTTAACAAACCTCTAAGCAGAAAAAGAAGGATCTAGAGCATCTGGCGCCGGACCTTGCCGGTAGGCGTCCGCGGCAATTGCTGCAATGCCTTGTAGATTTTGGGTTGTTTGTATCCGGCAAGGGACGCGGCGGCGAAGGAGGCGAGATCCTCTTCGTTGAAGCGCGCCGGGTCATGCGGAACGATGAAGGCTGCGATCAGGCATACGCCTGGCCGGATTTCTCTTTCCGTTACCGCCACCTCCTGCACATTGGGATGCTCCAGCAACACGCGCTCCACTTCTTCCGGAGCAACACGGTAGCCAAACGCGTTCATCAGGTCGTCGGCACGGCCTTCATACCAGAAATAGCCGTCGCTATCCTTGCGCATCCGGTCGCCCGTCATGAACCAGGGCCCCCTGAAAGCCCCGCGCGTTTCCTCGGGCCGGTTCCAGTAGCGGAGCATCAAGCCCGGCTCGTCGCGATGAACGCAAAGCAGGCCGGTCTCGTCCACGTCTGCCTCGACCAGCCCGGTGTCTGTTTCCCTTTGCAAGGTAACTTTGCGGCCGGGTTGCGGCTTCCCCGTCGCGCCCGGCTTTACCGGAACAGCCGGGCCACTGGACAAGTATGTCGACACCTCGCTCATCCCGAGTGCTTCGTAGAGGTCCCGGCCGGTGCGCGCGCACCAGGATGCATAAAGGTCCGCCGACAGACCTTCGCCGGCCGTAAGCCCGTGACGAAGGTCGGGAAACGAAGTCTTCGAGACCGCGCCATATTTGAGGATCCTGCGATAGAGGCTGGGCACTGCCGCAAACAGGGTGGCCTTGCTGGCCGTTAGAATTTCCGGCCAGACCTCAGGGTCACGCGGCCCCTTGTAGACGACGCTGGTCGCTCCCTTGATCCAGGGATCCATCAAGCCGACGGTCAGCGTGTAGCTCCAGTTGAAGGCCCCGGAGTGAAGCAGCCGGTCGTCGGCGGACAATCCGATCCAGCCCGCATGTGCCGCAAGACGGGCTGTCGCTGAGCGGTGTGCATGAAGAACGCCCTTGGGTGTTCCACTCGTTCCTGACGTATAGATCAGAAACGCCGGGTCTTCGTCCTTCGTGACGGCGAAAACACCGGGCTCGGCTTTCTTCAGGTGTTGGATTCCATCCGGTCCCAGGGTTGACGCGTGCATGGCCTCCGGGACGGGGCTTGAACCATCGTGAAGAACAAGTCTGGCACCGCTGTCCTTCAGAATTTTGCCGACCTCCCCGGCCGTGAGCTGGTCGGAGGTGGGAACCGGCACGAAACCGCCGGCGATGGCGCCAAAATACATCAGCGGGAAATCGCTGCTGTGTCCAATCCGCAGGAGAACGCGGTCGCCGGTTTCAAGACCATGGGCCCTGAGACCCCCCGCAACCGACAGAACGGCCTTCCGCAGGTCGCCGAATGTCCAGGTTTCCTCAACCGTGCCGCCCGGTCCGACAACTTCCAGCGCGGTCTTGGACACGTCCGCGTGCGCATGCGTCAGACAGAACTCGGCGAGATTCATGGCATCTAGCGGGTCGGAACCGGTATTTCCCCGCGATAGTCGTAAAAGCCGCGCTGCGTCTTGCGCCCAAGCCATCCGGCCTCGACATACTTCACCAGAAGCGGGCAAGGGCGGTACTTGGTGTCCGCAAGGCCCTCGTAAAGCACCTGCATGATCGAAAGGCAGGTATCAAGACCGATGAAGTCGGCAAGCTGCAATGGTCCCATCGGATGATTGGCACCGAGGCGCATGGCCTTGTCGATCGACTCCACCGAGCCGACGCCTTCATAGAGCGTGTAGATCGCTTCATTGATCATCGGCAGCAGGATGCGGTTGACCATGAAGGCAGGGAAGTCTTCGGCGACCGCAATCTGTTTGCCAAGACGCGTGCAAAACCCCTTGGAGGCTTCGAACGTCTCGTCTTCCGTTGCGATACCCCGCACCAGTTCGACCAGTTCCATGATCGGCACCGGGTTCATGAAATGGATGCCGATAAACCGTTCCGGCCGGTCCGTTGTCGCGGCAAGACGCGT
>JBCDEN010000101.1:0-9004 GCA_039179715.1 Pseudomonadota bacterium | reverse complement strand
GGCTGACTTTTACTCAGGCAAGTCGTTTTTGTGTGTTTCCAACGAAATTGGTGAATCGAAAACGCGAAAACGAGACCGGCAGCGCATATGAGAATTGAGTTACTCTCCGAAGATCAATGGCCAAGATACAGAGACGTCCGGCTCCGCGCCTTGCGCGACACACCGGATGCGTTTGCCAGCACATATGATGATGAAGAATCCTTCCCGGAACAAAAGTGGCGGCAGCGCCTGTCCTCGGGCGCGCGTACCTTCATCGCTGTTCTGGACGATGAGGACGTCGGGTCGGTCACCTGCGCGGGAAGGAGAGATCGGGACGGTGTTGCCGGTCTGTTTGGAATGTGGGTCGCCCCAGCGGCGCGGCAGAAGGGTGTCGGCATTCGCCTCGTTCAAAGCGTGATAGACTGGGCTTCTGCCGCCGGCTTTGACGAGGTGTTTCTTGATGTTGCTGACAGCAATCACGCCGCGATCAAGCTCTACGAACAAGCAGGGTTTCGCCCAACCGGCACTGTCGGGGCTTTGCCTTCGCCACGGGAGCATGTTACGGAGCACGAGCGTTCCCTTTCGCTTCGATAAACGGGGTCACAAGACCGGTGATTGAAGCCTGCAGACTGACATTAAGACCCTGGAAGGAAAGCGACTGGCTGTCCGCGAAAGCCATATTTGGCGATGCTGACGTCATGCAATTCAGCGATCACGGAGTGTTCACCGAGACACAGCAAGCTGCCTGGTTCCAAGCTGCCTTGGCCAGCGGAAATAAGCTTGAGCTGCCGCTTGTTCTTGCCATTGAGAAAAAACAGGACCGGCAAACTATCGGATACATCAGCCTTGGGTGTGACCCTGAACGGGTCAGGCACGGAGACGCAGAAATCGGTTTCCGGCTGGCACGTGACGCGTGGGGCCTCGGATATGCGACAGAGGCAGTGACGGCACTTGTCGAAACCCCTCAGATGACAAAACCTGTGAACCGTATCGTCGCGATCGTCGATCCGCACAACACCCGGTCGATAGGGGTGCTTCGGAAGGCAGGCATGTCTTACCGCCTCGACGTCATGTTCGAAGGGTATGACTACCCCGACCATCTTTATGTGCGGGATCTGGAAGCTTGAGCGTCCTTACAGCCAATCGCCGTTTGCTGCGCCAATTCAACAAAATTAATGGGTCCTGACCCTAACAGCTGGACGTAAAATCCGGCCTCTTCCCGCGCGAAGCGGGCGGGCGAAGTCGTTCGCTTTCCGGGTCGCGCAATCGACAAAAGCCGCCCGATTGCCTGGCTGTTCCGATTTGGACTCAGCATCGGACAACCTGGGCAGACATGCGCTTAAGCGGAGCTAACACCTTACGCCGATTCCCAATGCACGATTTTGGCGCCTGCATAGACGAAGAAGGCGTCCAGCAGTGCACCGAGAATGCCGAGCTGGATCAGTCCGACGAACATCCGGTCGACCTGAAAATACTGGCGTGCCTCTTCAAGCCGGTAGCCGATACCTGCCGACGATCCTGTAAGCTCGGCTGCGACAAGGCTCAGGAAGGCGAGGGCCGCTCCGAAACGCAGGCCGGCAAAAATGTGCGGGGCCGCAGCGGGTACGACGATCTCGAAAAACTCGCGCCACCAGGGAGCGCCAAGCGATCGCGAGGCGCGGATATAGGTCTCCGGGACATGTTCCATGCCGTGGTGGGTCGCAAGCCACACGGCGAGAAAGACGGTATAGGCAATGACAAAATACTTGGATTCCTCGCCGATGCCGAACCAGACGATGGCAATCGGCACAAGGGCAATCGCAGGGATGGGCCGCAGGATGTTGAAAAATGGATAGACGACAAGCTGCACCACCGCAACGCGTGACGTCAGAATGCCCATGAGGATACCGAGTGTTGCCCCCAATCCGAACCCGACCGCAGCCCGCGATACCGATGTCTTCAGATCTTTCAGCAGCACGCCGTCATTGAACAGCTTGACGGAGGCAGCCGCGACTTCAAAGGGACCGGGAAAGAGATTCCGGTTGGTGAAGCCGAACATGTGCGCGAATTGCCAGACCGCGATCACGAAGAGGATGGAAACCAGGGGGCGAAAGGGGCCGAGATCGATCTGTTTCATGAAAGTGCGGTGCCGTGTCCTGAATAAGTGCGCCTGATGTTCAGTATTGCACAGACAAACCAAAGCGTCCCTGCTGGTCGTGGTCGAGAAAAAGACTGTGGAGGTGCGGCACGGATTTAAGATCAAGCCGATCTTCAGAAGAAAAAATGCATTCAAATCAGATGACTATCTTGTTTTTTCTTCGTGATTTGGTTTGCTGTCGCGTTTTTTGCAACGCCCCTTCAAAAAAATAGCATCAGAGCGCAACGCCCGTCTGTGCCTATGCTTTCCTGAACGCGTCCGGAGGCAGATCCGGCGCTCCAACCGATGCGTTGCTCTTGAGTGCGCCGCCGATAGTTCGGGAACCAGAAGGTTGCGCGATGTTAGCCAAGACGGACACGGTCATGCCTGACGCGGAAACGGCAGCGCCCCGGAAAGGGCGTGTCGTCCTGACCTCCGCGTCCGTCGTGTTCGGCAAGGCACAAAAGGAAACGGTCGCGTTGACGCCGACAGACCTGCGCCTCGAGCCGGGCACTTTTACCGCGCTGATCGGCCCGTCCGGATGCGGAAAGTCGACCCTGCTGAATGCCGTTGCGGGGTTTGTACAGCTCAGCAACGGGGCCTTGACGGTCGACGGACGCCACGTCGATCGTCCGCATTCGAGCGTTGGCGTGATCTTTCAGAACTTTGCGCTGTTTCCGTGGTTCACGGCGCGGGGCAATGTCGAGTTTGCGCTGAAAAGGTTTGTCCGCTCGAAGCCCGAGAGGCGCGACAGGGCGATGGCCGCGCTCAAGGAAGTGGGTCTCGGTCAGCACGCCGACAAATATCCCGGGCAATTGTCGGGCGGCATGAAGCAGCGCGTCGCAATCGCGCGCACGCTGTCGGCCGATCCGGACGTCCTGCTGATGGACGAGCCCTTCGGCGCGCTCGACGCCCAGACCCGCTTGAGAATGCATGAACTTCTTACCGACCTGTGGATGCAGCGGCGCAAGACCGTGCTGTTTGTGACCCATGATGTCGACGAAGCGCTCCGGCTTGCTGACGTGGTCTACGTCATGTCGGCAAGCCCCGGGCGGATTATCAGGAAAGTGGACGTCGATCTCGACCGGCCCCGGCCGGTGGAAAGGCTGGATCCCAGATTTCTTGAACTGCGTGGCGAGCTGCTTGGTCTGCTGCGCCACGATGAACTGACCCAAAAGGAGTAACACCATGCGCATCAATGCCTTAATGGCGGCTGCCTGCTTCTGTGTGATGACCGCCTCCGGCGCGGTGGCCGGCCAGATCACGATCGGAACAGCCCCGAACCTTCAGACCCTGCCCATCGTCGTCGCGCAGGACCAGGGATATTTCGCCGAGGAGGGCATAGAGCTCGAGGCTGTCAAGTTCACCTCTGGCCGCCGTGCGCTCGAGGCCCTGATCGGAGGCCAGCTCGATGTCGCGTTCATGGCCGAGTACCCGGTGTCGATCGCATCCCTGCGGGAGCAGCCCTTCGGTACGTTCACGACGCTGTCGCGCTATACCGCCAACAGGATGGTGTCGAAGGCGTCGATCGGTTTCGAGGATCCGAAAAGCCTGGAAGGCAAGAAGATCGGTACAACGAAAGGATCCAACACCGAGTTCTTCACCGAAGCGCTGCTGGATCAGTTCGACGTCAATGCGGAGGTCATCAATGTCGCGCCGCCCGATATCGTTCCGGCACTGGCACGCGGCGACATCGACGCGGGCATCATGTTCCCGGACTTTTATCCTGCCGCAGAAAAGGCGCTTGGTGACGACTATCGCGAATTCAAGAGCGACGCCTATATCGCCTGGTTCGTGCTTTCGGCAACGCCGGACATGCTGCAAAACCGCTCCGATGAGCTTGCCGGATTTGTGCGCGCACTCATAAAGGCCGAGGCCTACATCAAGTCCAATCCGGAAGGTGCGCAGGAAGCCTTGGCGAAAGCGACGGAAGGTGTGCTGTCCCTCGAATTGATCAAGGCGAAGTTCCCGGAAGCCGAATACGAGATCGGCCTCGCCAACGGCCTGCTCGACATTCTCGAAACCCAGGCCGACTGGGTGGTGAGCAAGGGTATGGTCGAGGCCGAGCCGTCCCGCGAGCTGATCAAGAAGTATCTGGCCACCGGGCCGCTGGAAGCGGTGGATGCATCGCGTATCACGCTTCAGTAGCCCCCGCAAAACATCAAGGGGCGGCGCATCTCCGCCGTGCCGCCCCGTCCTTTCTGACAGGCCGTCTCCATGCCCGACTTCCAATCCATCCTGGACGCACCCGAATTCTGTCTGGCGCCCGAAAAGATCCTGACCCCCGAGGGAGTAAAAAACGACTGGGCACTGCGCGTTTCGCAGGGCCGTATTGCCGCCATTGGTCCAAGGCCGGCATTTGCCGATGCAGTCGCCTTGCCGGGCAGGGCGATCATTCCCGGCTTCGTCGACGCCCACACGCATATCGGTCAGATTTTCGGAAAGGCGCTGATTGGCGGCGAGCCTGCGCAGATCTGGCGCCGCATCTGGCACCCGATGGAAAAGAACCTGACATTCGAGCAGAGTTACATCACCGCCAAATGGGCGTTCTGGGAAGCCCTGCGCGGCGGTTTCACCAAGGTCGTGAATTACGGGTTGAACGGTCTGGACCGGAACGCCGCCGTGCACCGCGCGGCGCAGGAGACGGGTATCCGTCTCGTATCCGCCTGCGGTCTCGATGAATTTTCGGATGAAATCGGTACAGGAGACGGCAAACACACACTGCCCGAAATCCTGGAGGTCATCGATGCGCATGTTGCGCAGATCGCGGACCTGCCAAGAACCGAACCGTCAGTGTGTTGCAGCTCGTTCATGGGGAACACTCCGCAGACGCTGACGGCGCTTTCCGAGGCGTGCGCGGAGCGCGGCATTCTCCTGCAGATCCACTCCAACGAACACTTTCCGGAAGTGCACGAATGCCTGCTTCGTTTCGGCAAAAGGCCGACCGAACTGCTTCATGAGAACGGGGTTTTGGGGGCGCATGTCCTGCTGCATCACACGACCCTGCTTGCCGAGCCGGAAATCGAGCTGATCGCAAAGACGGACACGGCGACCAGCTACAATCCGCTGGCGAGCATCTGGAAAGGCAACGCCGTGGCTCCGGCGCTCAGGTTCGCGCAGCGCGGCGTCCGTTTCGGCATCGGATCCGACAATACGTCGGAGGACGCCTTCCGCAACTTGATGGCCGCCGAGGCGTGTCAGCGCATCGAGCACGGCTTGCCGGTTGCTGACTTTTCCTGCGGCGCGGCCTGGACCTGGCTCGACGCGGCAACGGTGAACGGCGCTGAGGCGACCGGCGGAGGCGGGGACCACGGGCCGCTTGCGGCGGGCAAGGCCGCGGATTTCCTGATCCTGGACATGATGCGCCCCGAATGCCTGCCGAGCCATGATTTCGAGTGGGAACTGGTGCGCTACTATAATCGCGATCAGATCGATGCGGTGGTGGTCGACGGGCATGCCTGCATGATTGGTGGCAAACCGGTTGGCTGGGACGCGGAGGATCTGAGAATGGAGGGCCTTGAAATCGCAAAGGCGATCACCAGCGTTCCGGAAATCGTCAGGCGTCACGGGCCATCGAGCGAATACCGTCCCGGTTAGAACAGAGCCGCGTTTTGATACGCCTCGCAAGACTACTCCGCTGCCGCGGTCTGACCGGTTTCCGGCGGGTAGCGGGCGGTCAGGTTTCTGACCACCTGATCGGCGAATCTGGCGGAGGCGACCGGGAGCAGCCGGCTGCGCTTGTGTCCGAAATAGAGTGTTCCGGGCAAGACATCCCGCGTGTCGATAGACCGGCTGACCAGGCCCAGCATCCTTTCGTCCTCCGGAACGCCGATCGGGATGTGAAAGCTGATTGCGTGTTCCTCCAGAACGTATTTCTTCAAGAACTCGAAGGAATTGGATTCAAGTTCGGGTTGAAGTTGTTGTGAACTCGTAACAATCGACTTCTGAAGCAGCTGACGCCCGCCAAATCTTTGGTTCGGCAGGGCCAGGGGATGTTTCAGGCAATCCCGGAGCCGGAGCACGTCCTGCCGGGCAAGGGGATGATCTTCCGCCAGGATCGCAACAAGGTTCTGCTGAACAGCCGCCGCCACTTCGAACTCCGGGAACTGATTGGAGTTGTAGATAAAGGCGAGGTCGACGGAATAGTCGGAAAGCGCGCGTTCGGAGGCCTGATGGTCAAGAACCTCGACATTGAACGTAACGGCTGGAAATGACCGTCTGTATTTTGCGATCTCGTGCGGCAGAAAACTTGCCGCGAGGGCCTGACTGCAGGCGACACGGACATGTCCCCTGCGGATGCCGGACAGATCGGCCAGTCTGGATTTCAGCCGCTCGGTTTCCGCGATCTGACCGCGGATGTGATGGATCACAACCTCGCCCGCCGCGTTGAGCTGAACCCCGTGAGCCATCCGCTCGAAGATCTGTTCGCCGAGTTCGTCTTCGAAGGCCTGGAGCCTGCGGTGCAACGCCGACGGTGTCAGCGCCATGTCTTCGGCGGCCTTCCGGATAGAGCCGCTGCGGGCCACCGCGTCGATCAGCTTGAATGTGGTCAGGTGTCTCATGCGGTTGTCAGCACCAGCGTTGCGTTTTTTCGAACAGGCCGACAATAAATGAGCAGGAGACAGCGGCACCAGCTGACTCCAGACTGGATTATGTGCTGTGCGTGGTGAAATGTGCGGCACGCTGATGAAATTGGCAGAAACGGTGTGGATTCCAGGTGACATCAACATTTTCCGGCTCGAGCCCGGCCGGCATTTATCCCCGATCAGGACCTTGCCTGCGAGATGAGGCAGATGGCTGATCCTGTTCGCATGGCACGCGTTCACCGCGTCCCCATGAGCGGCCCCGATGACACCTCGGCGATCGAGACGCTGATCAGGTCCGGTGAGGCGGATCCGGAGGCCATCGTCGCCGTGATCGGCAAGACCGAGGGCAATGGCTGTGTGAACGACTTCACGCGCGGCTATGCGGTTCAGTCGCTGCGCAACTTGTTGACCCGCTTCGTCGGAGAGGCCGGCCTCGACAAGATCTGCATGGTGATGTCTGGTGGAACCGAAGGCGCACTTTCACCGCATTGGATTGTTTTCGAAACCGTCTCCACGGACCAGCAATCCGAGGGCGCGTCGCTTGCGCTGGCCGCGCATGTCACACGTGACTTTCAGCCGTGGGAAATCGGCCGAATGGCGCAGGTCGACACGGTCGCCGATGGAGTGCGCATTGCAATGCGCGAGGCCGCGATCACACGGGCAGACGATGTCCATTTCGTACAGATCAAGTGTCCGTTGCTCACCGCGGAACGGATTGCGGCCGTCACGGGTGGAAACCCGGTCGCAACTGCGGATACACTCCGATCCATGGGCCTGTCGCGCGGTGCATCCGCACTGGGTGTCGCGGTGGCTCTCGGCGAACTGGATCGCAAGACGATCAGGGACGAGGACATTGGAACCAGCTTGGATCTATTCAGCGCGCGTGCGTCCTGCTCTGCCGGCATTGAGCTGATGGGATGCGAAATTGTGGTGATGGGCATGAGCGAAACCTGGTCGGGGCCCATGTGCATGGGCCACACGGTCATGGCGGATGCGCTTGATGTGCGCCCGGTAACGGCTCTTCTGGGAACCCTCGGGCTGGACCATGGCGGCCAGTTGGACGAGGATCTGCGCCGGCAGGTCGCTGCGGTGCTGGTAAAGGCGGAAGCGTCAAAGTCTGGGCACGTCCGGGGCGCCCGGCATACCATGCTCAACGACAGCGACATTTCCTCCACGCGGCACGCCAGAGGATTTGTGGCTGGCGTTCTTGGCGGAGTGTTCGGCTTCACCGACCTATTTGTCTCCGGAGGCGCGGAGCATCAGGGCCCGGACGGCGGCGGTCCCTGCGCCGTGATCATTCGAAAAGACAAGGTATAGAACGGCAGCGGTGGTTTTCGTCTATTCGCGCGAAGGGGATTTCCTCGTGGGATAGAGCCTTACGTTTCAACGTTTCAGGGCTCAGGCGCGCACGACCATTACGGAGCATTTGGCATACTTGGCGAGTTTTCCGCCATTCGACGGCCAGATATGGTCAATGACATTCGGCACATGACTTGCCATCACGACAAGGTCGGAGCCGGTTTCGCTGATTGCCCGCATCAGCGCGTCGTCGACCTCAAGGGTCGGATCATGCGCGATCGTGGCGTAGGCCGACGCCTTAACGCCATGCCTGGCTGCTTCCCCTTGTGCAAAGTTGCCGAGTTTTTGTGCGAACTCATCCGGGTTATGCGCGACTTCACTGGGCTGGGATGAGGTGACACCCACATAGACAACGGGAACGCCATAGTGGTTTGCCAGATCGGCGGCGCAGTCGAGCGCGGCACCCAGCTTTTCGACATGCGCCAGATCGACCGGCGCCATGATACGCTTGAACATCTCTTTTTCTCCAGGTTGCAGGCCTTCAAAGACCATCTCGCCACACCCCCCGGAGCCAGGAACCTGAGCATACGGGTTTTGCCGGATCATCCTCCTGCGGCGGTCTTGAGAGGGTAATCCCGTCCAGACGCTGGACGCAAATCTCCCGGCGGTATCAAGCGCCACCATCCCGGCGAAGAAGAGTCGCTGTCGATCCCCGGTGCCGCGTGCTTCAAGGCATCATCGGATTTGCGGGTGCCGGAGGCAGGCCATCATAGGCACCATAGACAGACTGGTCGAAGGGTATGACGGCCCCGGTCATCATGCCACTGTCGTCGGAGGCCAGGAACGCAACGGCACGTGCCACCTCGTCCGGTTCCAGAAGGCGTTCGAAGGGAAGCGTTGCCGCCATCTTGTCGACGAAGTCCGGAACCGGACGAGGTGGCACGTGCCGTTGCGTTCCTGGCCTCCGACGACAGTGGCATGATGACCGGGGCCGTCATACCCTTCGACCAGTCTGTCTATGGTG
>JBCDEN010000064.1:0-10718 GCA_039179715.1 Pseudomonadota bacterium | reverse complement strand
TCTCATCGAACGTATGTTTGGTAAACTCAAAAACTGGAGACGGATCGCAACACGATACGATCGGCTCGCGACAAACTACCTCGCCGCAATTGCTCTCGTCTCAATCGTTATTGCATGGTGCTGAATGAGTCCTCAACCTAGGGTCAGGACCCATTAATTCAGTTATGCCTGCAGTCGCAGGGATAGTGCAAAGCTGCGCAACAAGTTCTAACGCTCGGAAATCAACTTTCCGAACTCCTCGATATAGATCTCCGTCTTGCGCATGTGGTCAAAATTCTTTCTGGCGTAGGCGAGGGCTGCCTCGGATACCTCGGGAAGCTTTTGCGGGTTCGCCTCGATATCCGCAATCGTCCGGGCCCAGTCTTGCGGCGTGTTGGCCGACAGGAAACCCGTTTTGCCGTGCGTGACATAAGCATTCATCGGACTGACGTCGGAAACCAGAACAGGCAGTCCGATGCTCATGGATTCCACGATGGTCTTTCCAAGGCCTTCGTAGTCTGCGCAGTGGCACAGCAGATCATGGTCGGCGAGCCGGCTCCAAAGAACGTCTTGCGGAAGGAACGGGCAGAACTCGACGCGCTCCTCCAGTCCAAGCCGGGCCACTTTCTCTTTGGATTCGTCCAGCTTCTTGCCTTCCCCGATAAAGGTCAGTGAAACCTTGCTGCGCGCGCCCAGCAACGACATGGCATCGATCAGGATATCCTGGCGTTTGTGGTAATCCGCAAACCGTGATGCCATGACCAGTTTGAGCAGCGTTCCGGCCGTGTAGGTCCTCGGGGGTACGTTTGCCTCTGCCTTTGTTCCCACGTCGAGGACGAAAGACCTCTTGAAATCGACATCCATGTCCAACTCGTTCAGCTTCTGCCGTACCATCGTCTCCAGGTTGTCGTGAATGAAATTGACGCAGTCGATGGAATTGAAGGCCTTCTGATATCGTGCTTTCCGGTTGGGGCGCTTCAGAATGTCATCATGCCAGGCCAGCCCCGCCATGCGCATCACCACACGAAGGCGCGGGGAGTACTTTCGCGCGAGCAGCGCAAGCTGCAGGTTCCTGAGTTCGAAGAAGCAATACAGGATATTGATCTTGTTGGTGAGGATGACAGTCAGCAAGGCAAGGACCCTGCTTTGCCTGCTGCTCACGAATCGCGAGAAGAAGAGCGTGTTGTAGCCGTGAAGCCGGACACCTTCCTCGCGTGCACGCTCGATATCACCCTTCGCCGCTATCTCGCACAGATAAATGACATTGTGTCCGAGGGCGCTCATGTTTTCCGCCATCAGACGGCACGAGGTCTCCGCTCCCCCGCCGAACGGCTTGTCGCTATAGGGATTTTTTGACGTAAGGAACAATATGTTCATGTGGTTTTGCTCCTGACGTGGATTGAGGGGCACCGGGCTCCGGGTCGCGCCTTGCGCGTGGCGTCTTCCCTCTCTCTGGCGCCGTGAGGTGCACGCTCACGCCTTGTGGATCTTGCCGTCGAACAGACCGTTGCGGTTGCAGACATTGCGCGTATCCACGATCAGTCTTGCATGCTCCACAATCAGGGCCCAGTCGATTGCATCGTGGTCGGTTGATATGAGGACCGCGTCGAAGGATTGCAGCGTTTCGGGTGTCAGATCCAGGGATTTCATGCCGCGCATGTGCGGATAGGACCGGGTCTGTGGAACCTCGGCAATATGGGGATCGTGGTATTCGACATTGGCCGAGCGCGCCACGAGAAGGTCGATGAGCTTCAATGAGGGGCTTTCCCGCATGTCATCGACATTCTTCTTGTAGGCCATGCCGACCACCAGGATGTTCGAGCCATTCAGGCCGCGCGAAAAACTGCCGTCCAGCGCACTGGCGAGCTTGTTGATGACGTGATGCGGCATTGCCGTGTTGATCTCGCCGGCGAGCTCGATGAACCGGGCCGCGACTTCGTATTCGCGCGCTTTCCATGTGAGGTAGAACGGATCGATCGGGATACAGTGTCCGCCGAGACCCGGGCCGGGATAGAACGGCATGAAACCGAACGGCTTGGTTTTCGCCGCGTCGATGACGTCCCAGATGTCGATGTCCATCTTGTCGTAGATGAGCTTCAACTCATTGACGAGCGCGATATTGACGCTTCGGAAAATGTTCTCTGTGAGTTTGACAGCCTCGGCCGTTGCCGCGCTCACGACGGGAACGACCTCGGAGATCAGGGTGCCATAGAGAGCGCCGACAAGTGCCCGGGATGCGTCGTCGTCCGCACCGACGATTTTCGGGATGGACCTTGTCTGATACTCGGTATTGCCCGGATCTTCGCGCTCGGGCGAATAGGCCAGGAAAAAATCGCCGCCGCAGACAAGCCCTGTCTTTTCCAGGATCGGTTTTACGAGTTCCTTCGTTGTCCCCGGCCAAGTCGTGGATTCCAGAACGACGAGTTGTCCCTTGCGCAGGCACAGCGCGATTGCCTCGGCGCTGCGTTCCACGTAGACGAGATCCGGTTCGCGCTGCTTGCTCAATGGCGTCGGAACCGCGATCAGGATCGCGTCCGGTTTGCCGAGTTCCGAGAAATCATCCGTCGCCCGGAATTTGCCGGCCGAAACGGCGGCCTCGATGACCTTGTCGTCGATATGCTCGATCCCGGACCGGCCCTTGTTGAGATCGGCAACGCGCGCACCATTGATGTCAAAGCCAAGCACATCAAAGCCTTGTTGCACTGCCGTCAGCGCGAGCGGAAGCCCGACATACCCGAGACCGACGATCCCGATTGTATAGTTTCGGTCCGCAATGCAGGCCAGCAGGTTGGTAATTTCGGGCGGGAATTCCTGTGAGGGCGTCGACAAGGTAACCTCAAATACAGCCAATTTCGTCGAAGGAGATGAGTGAGGCGTTGTTTGCCACACCCTGTCTCAATTGCAAGTCTTATTCGATACCGCCCTGCCAATGCGGCTTGCCGGCTAGCCGCACAAATCCTGTCTCGCGTGTGTAGCCGGTGTTCAAGACGGGGACATTGCCGAGGAGTGCATCCGGCCTGCGGTCACCTGTCATGAAGAGATAGCTGTCCGCTGTTTCAAATGCGCGATCAAATCCGTGGAGACCGAGTGCAGGGCGCCGTCCAACTCCGCCCTCTGGTATGTCTCGTCGTCCGCAAGTCCCGGGTAGAGGCCTGTCTGGCTCGGGTTTTGATATCCGGGAAACGTAAAGTCCACAAACCGTTGCTTCAGATAGGCCATGACCGTATCTGCATCTGCCGTGTCCTGCTGAAGAAGATCTTCGAACGAGGCCACGTTTGAAAAATCTGCAATGTTCGGGCAGCCCGAGAACCAGCTGTGTCCAAATATCAGCGCGTTTTTGCCGATCAGGGCGGCTTCGAGAGCTGCAGTTCCGGTAATGGTGGCCGTTATCGCCGCATTTCTGATGAGACTTGCAGAGGAAACTTCCTCGTTGTCGGCCAGTTCGACACCGCGCATCGACCGGATTACGTGGTAGATCGTCTGGCTTCGGCCCAGATGCCCGCGGTTGGAACTGTAGAGCTGGGAAGGGTGTTCACGGACATAAATCAAATGGCTTTGCGGCAGCTTGTCTCTCAAAGCGGCAAGCGCGCGTATCTGATCGGTATAGTTCAGACCGTCAGGATTGGTCGTGCGTTCCGGCTCGTATTGCAGGGCGAAATAGACGAAAGGTCTTTCAAGATCGAGCCCTTTGGTGGTGAGATCAGACAGTGTGCCCCGCAGGCCGGACAGAAATGCCCGTTTTGCCTGCTCTTTCCTATATCCTTCCGTGACGGAGAAATACTTGGACGGTTTCAGCAGACGCCGGAGCTTTCCGCGCGTGTGTTTCCTGGCATAGGAAAGGAAACGAGCGTCCGCTGACGCGTCTTTCGCTTTCTGGGCCTGCATGTAGGACGGTTCCCAGGCCTTTGTTGTCTGCGCCGTGACGGTGTTGGCATATTGCGTGACGAAGCTCCACATTCTCGCGTCGACGGTTTCGTCACGAGGCCCGGTATAGGGGATGATGGCGTCGTTGAGGCCCTGGCGCAGATAGAGCCCGCCGGACAGCGGAAACCAACCGAACGAGTACGCCGGAACTCCGTATATCCTGCAGAGTTCGAAAAGAATGTAAGACGTGTATGCGTGAGGAGACTCAATGGTCAGGAAAAAATCGGGCCGAAGCCGGTTTATCTTTTCTATCGCCCAAAGCGCCGCCGCATGAAAAGCAGCTTCACGATCCACCCTTGACCAGGTCTTGTCCGGGTCGACGCGATCCATCATCTTCAGCGCATTGTCCTTGATGCGATGCAGGTCCGGGGACTCGAAGAAGGACAGATTTTCAGCAGATGAAGCCGCGAGTTGCAGATGCGGCGCGTAGCGCAATCCGTCGAAGTCCGCGACTTCGCAATCCGGGAAGGCATTTTGTGCGCCGGATTCCAGTCTCGGGTCGCCGATCCACAGGCAGGGACGCGCGACACTGGTCTGCGAAAGCCCGATCGCCAGGTCAAGCCAGAGCTGTCGACCGGGCATCGAGAAGAAGTATTTCAGCATGACCGGGTTCCCTTCGACAGGGGACATGTCAAACCCGGTGGCGGAATGTCGGAGCAAAGCGGCGTGAGGGTCCGATCCGATGCTTTGTGCGGTCGAATTGGGTCCGGCGCTGTCATGCAAATTTCCAAAGCGGCAGCACCGACGACAACGACGATTGATTTGAGGCGACAAAAAGCGCGCACTCGTTCCGATCGCGCATATGGCTGTTGAGGGCGTCGATGTAACTGCCGACGGTGTTCTTGGAGTGGGACGTATCCATCATCGTGTGGATATTGTGCTCATGCGGTCCCGGCAAGGCGTATTTCGCGCGCGCGTCCGCATAGTCTTCAATGTCGAAAAAGTGCTGTCCGGCAGTCACATCGTTCATGTCGATTCCGCAAAGGACGATCTTGGTGTAGCCCATTGCATATCCGAAGGAGGCCAGCAGACCCAGGCTGCCGCGCCACTTGACGAAATATGGCGGTATGTGGTCGTGCTTGAAGAAACCCAGATTGGCGGTGAACTCGATCAGTTCGTCCGGGTCTATTTCACACTTTGAATGAATTGGAAATTCATTCATGAAATAGGTGCTTACCTTGTCGAATACGCTTTCGATGATCGGCACATACTTGTCGGCATGCGCGCCAAGCAGACTGCCTCTCAGCATGAAGGGAACGTCCTGGTATTGCGCCCTCCGGTCGTTCAGGAGATCCGAGATGTTCTTCTCCCGGTTGGGAGGGAACTGAAACAGATAGAAGCTGGGCACGAATTCGTGGATCATCCACCAGTTGAAACCGACGGAATCGTGCGTGCCGATCATCTCGAAGTCGTCGGAGGTCAGTTCGTTGATACTGGGCCCGCTGCCCAGGATGAACAGGGTATCGGAGGTTTTCCTTTTCGTGAATTCCCGGGTGATCGGCTTGACGCCGATACTGGAAAGCCGATCCGATGTGGACTTGATATTGTTCAGTTCCTCAACGGTGTATTGAAACGTGTCCACCGTTTTGGTCTTCGGCTTGGAGCGGCGGAATAAGCGCATCATGTCCTTGTCCCGGAAACTTCGGCTTCCGTGTACTGCAAGAGTGCCTCAGTCGGTGTTCATTTCGATGGCGTCGAGTTTCACGGGCGTGTTGGCGTCCACAGCCTCTCGAACTTTCTTTCCAAGGATGGCGTCGAGGTGTTTGGGCGCGGCGCCGTAACCCGGGCGAACCGAGCGGACCGCGTCGGGAGTTATGGTCTCGCCTGCGGAAAGCGATTTCACGAAATAGAGCGATCGCCGGAACTGAACATTTCCGCGTTCGCTTGATTTGCCTCCGTAGGCGACGCGGCCAAGGGCGGTCCAGGCCGTCTTTGCATCCCTGCATAAGGCTGCAAATTCCTTCGGCTCAAGCGAAAAGCTGTCGTCAGGGCCGCCGCCGGTCCGGTCGAGCGTGATGTGTTTCTCGATGATGGAGGCCCCGAGTGCGACCGAAGCGATTGCCGTCGTGTTGTCGAGCGTGTGGTCGGAGAGGCCGATCGGCACATCGAACCTGGAAATCATGTCGGTGAGGGTTGCCAGATTGTAGTCCGACGGCGGTGCCGGGTATCCCGAGACGCAGAGCAGCAAGGCGAGATCTTCACATCCACCGTCTATGGCGGCGGCCACCGCCTCCTGTATTTCCTGGAGGTTGGCCATGCCGGTGGAAATGATCATGGGCTTGCCCTTCGACGCAACATAGCGGATCAGGGGCAGGTCAATGGCCTCGAAAGAGGCGATCTTGAAAGCCGGGGCACCGAGATCCTGCAACAGGTCGACGGCACTGAAGTCGAAAGGTGAGGAGAAAATGCTGATGCCACGGTCGGCCGCGTGCGCAAACAGCTTCTCGTGCCACTCCCAGGGAGTATGTGCCCAGTCATACAGTTCATAGAGACTGCGTCCTTTCCAGGGACCGTCGCCGATCTGAAATTCCGGAGCATCGCTCTTCAACGTGATGGTATCGGGACGATACGTCTGGATCTTGACTGCGTCCGCGCCCGCATCCTTGGCGATGTCGATGATCGACAGCGCGTTTTGAAGATTGCCGTTGTGATTGGCAGACAGTTCCGCGATCACATACGGAGCGTTTCCATGGCCGATGTTTCGATCGTTGATAGCAAAGGACATCAAACACCCTGAATCGTGAGTTGGTAGGTTGCAAACGGGCCGTCTTGCGAGTGCGGCCGGAAACCGGCATTTGTAAACGCCCTGATCGATGCGTGATTGTCTACGTTGATTTTCGCTCTGAGTTTTCCGACACGCATGCCGATCGCATAGTCTTCAGCCTTTTGCAGCACTTTTGTACCAATTCCCTGACCTTGTGCAAGCCTGTCCAGGCAGATGCTGATTTCAGCGCCGTTGTCCGGGGTTTTGTCGAAACGCAGGTAGCCCAACCCGCAGCCACCGATCGTACAAATCAGCATTTGGCGCTGCGGATCAGCAAGTGCGGTCTCGAACCATTTGTAATGCTGCTGGTATGTCGGCCTGTCTTTGCTGAGGAAGAAGCTCTCGTCCTGGATGGCATTGCGCCAGTCGAACACCCGCCTGGCATCGCCGATCGTGGCAGGTCGCAGATCCAGATCTCCGGTCAGCAACTGGGAAACCACGCGCCAGCTTCCGTCTCCGTCGCAGATTGCAGCGGCGCTTTCAGACATTTCCGTTCTGAATGCAACGGAAGCCAAACGGTCAAGCGCCTCGGCGAGGACGTTTGACCGGAGACTGTCGGCGACAAGCGAGGCCCCAGACCGGGACACGACGCGCGCGACCTCCGACTGGTTCTGAGCCAGGACAACGATAATGGACGGCAGCCCGAGGCAACATCTTTCCCAGGTTGACGTGCCACCGGCGCCTATTGCGATGTCGGCTTGCGACATCAGGTCTGCCATGTTGCCGACATCACACAACACATCGCAGTTGAACGGAACGTTTGCGGCGGTTTCCCGCACCGTCACAAGGTTCGGCGCATGTCGTCCCAGGACCACGGTAACGCTGGTTTCTTCGCGCAACCCGATTTCTGCGAGACTTGTGAGGATGCCTGTTGTCGCGTTGTCCAGGTCAACCCCGCCCATCGTCACCAGAATGTTGCGAACGCCCGGCCGGTTGCGGCCCAGAAGCGCTGTTGGGCGGGCGTTGGAGAATTCCTCCCGCAACAGCGAATACCGTGTGCCGGCCAGGATCTTGCAATTGGCCGGTACGAGATCTCTGTAATCCTCTTCCGATCGCCCGGCTGTCTGGTCAAGCAGCAGGTCTGCACAGTGTTTGCGGTCCGCAAGGTCGTCAATGACGAGCAGCCTGCAATCGGCTTCCGACCGAAGCTCCCGCTCCCAACGTTCATCAAAAGCGTAGTGATCCAGCACGATCCAGTCTGGTTGAAAGGCCGCGACAGCGGCCTGGCACTCGGCAGCGTCCACTTGCCAGGGGACACCTGCCCAGGCGGCATGCGCCGGACCGGAGGATGTTTCAAATCCAGGCTCGGGAAGAGGCAGGCGTTTCACCTGAAAGCCGAGCGCTTCAAATCGATCCGCCAGATGTCCCTGAAGGTCCCGTGTCACGAATAGGCATTCGCAGCCGGCGTGCCGCAAGGTGTCGGCCAGGGTCAGGCAGCGCATGACATGCCCCGTTCCGATTTGCAGCGAGGCATCCGCCCTGAACGCGACTTTCAGGGGCGTCACCAAGAGGTCCAGCCCCCGTCCACCGCCAGATCGGCTCCGGTGATGTAGGAAGACGCTGGCGACAGCAGAAACACGACGGGTCCTGCGAGTTCGTGCGGCTGTCCGATCCGTTTCATGGGGCATTTGCCCGCAATCTTGCCGACGAGTTCGGGAGCGTCGTCCTGCACCTTCGGCGAGGGAAAGGGTCCCGGAGACAGCGAGTTCACCCGAATGTTCTCGGCGGCAAATTCACAGGCTGCGTAACGGGTGAACTGGCCGAGCGCCGCTTTGGCTGCACCATAAAAAGGCGGATTGCTGGAGGATTTGCCCGCGTATATGGCGATGTCGGGGCTCACGTTTCCGTACATTGATCCGATGTTGACGACAGACGCCTCTCCGGCCGATGCCGCAGCACGTCTCAGGTTCGGCAGAAGCGACTGAACAAGTCTTTGAGCGGAAACCACGGCGACTTCATAAGCGTCGCGCCATGCGTCCGGCGACGCGGTTTCGACGCTTCCCGCGCCTCCGCTATAGGCGTTGTTGACAAGACCATGCAGGGGCGCGTCCGTTGCGTGGGCTACGAGACGGTCAATTCCGTCCTTATCCGTCAGATCGCAGGCAAAAAACCTGGCGTTCATGCCGGCCTTCTCGAGTTCGGCAACAAGTTTCTCACCTTGCTCCTCCTGCCGCGCGGTGAGCAGGAGGTCGGCGCCGGCCGAGCCGAGGCCGCGTGCGATCGCGCTGCCAAGATGTCCCGTTGCTCCGGTGAGCAAAACCGTTTTGCCGTTTAAGGAAAATGTTCCTGCAGGGGTCATTCGAACGGCCGTTTCCATCTTGCTGGGTCGAGGGTCTGCTCCGGAACGACAGGTCTTGTGTCCCCAATGAGCCTGAGCTGTTCGTCGCTCAAGGTGGAAGTATTGAACAGCGCAATGGTTTCAAGCAACTGGGATTGCGACGCGCTGCCGACAACGACGGCATCGGCCCAATCCTGCGCGCGCGCCCAGGCGAAACACAGGTCGGCAACTGAGCTCCGCCCCGTCTGCTTCCGCATTGCGCCGAGCCACTCCACGATGGGTCTTGCATCGCTGACATGCGCGCGCGCCCAAAGGGCCGGGTCTCCGGTTGTCAAAAGGCCCTGCAACAGGGAAGACCGGACATGCACGGTGATCTTTCTGAGTGACCGCGCCGCCCGCAGGGCGCCGAGCGCGTCCTCCCAGCGATGATCGAGCAGGTTGGCCGGGATCTGCAAATGTTCCACGTCTTCGAAAGACAACGCCTTGAGCAATTCGTCCGGGTTCTGAACAGAAACACCGAGGCGCGCAATCTGTCCGCCGTGTTTCAGATTCAGGAGATGTTTCCAGACAATCCCGTCACGCGCATCGAGATGTTCGGCCCGATGCAGCAACAGTGTGCCGAGTGTTTCTGTGCCGAGATTGACGATCGATCTCAGAACGCTGTTTTCCACCAGTGGGCCGATGGCTTCCGGGGTGAGCGACGCATCAAGCGTACTGAGTTTGGTGACGACCTCGATATCCCTTTCGGCAGAGCCTTTTCGAAAGCGTCCGATGATCTGCTCGCTCAGCCCGTAGTCCCGCGCCGTGTCAACGCACTTGAGGCCGTTCTCGACCGCGCATTCGAGCAACTTGAGCGATCGGCTTTCGGAAAAAGTCGTGTCGTTGGTGACCCCGTAAGCCATGCCCAATTGAGCGCCGCCAAGCACAAGATCGGGTATCGCGGGTGGTTCGGTTTCCGTCTCCCCGAGTAAACCGGCGAGATCAGTCCATGGCACCCCGGCAGGATCGGGAAAGGTCCGAAAAAGGCTTGCGATCTTCAGGTAGTCCGAAATCGTGTCGACGGTTACCGATAGGGTGTCCAGGCTTCTTGGAGCATGTGCGGTGTAGAGAGCATCGTGGCCCTGAGACCTGATCCAGGCGGTGACGTGCTCCCGGTCAAAACTGGAACGCGCCGATGCCGCCGCCTGCTTCAGGAGGCCGGCCCGGGTGATTTCAAGACTGACGCCATAGGGCAACCCGGAACCTTCGCCATTCGTTCGGATGTAATTCAGCCCCTCGGATACAAAATGGTTTACGACTTCGTCGATCAGCGCGCCGTCGGGCACGGGATTGTCTGCTGTCAGCCGAACAACGGGTGTGTCATCGGAAAGATCAGCCACGATGCGCGCAAATCGTCCGAGCACGTCTTCCAAAGACCCCCGGAAGGTCGGGATGCCGTAGTCGGCCGCACAGGCGCACAGAAGATCGTCGCTTGGATCGTCCGATGTCGCGATGAGGACGTGCCGTCCGGTATTCGCAGCACGCTGCGCAACGAGGATCGCCATCGGAATGCCGTTGATCGGCAGGAGCACTTTTCCCGGCAACCGGCGTGAGGATGTTCGCGCCTGGATGATGATCTGGGTCACCGGGGTATCTCGCGCGCGATCACCTCCGCAATATAGTCCTGCTGTGCATGCGTCAGGTCGGGATAGAGCGGGATCGAGACCGCACAGCGATAGTATTGCTCGGATTTCGGAAAGTCGCCCGGATTGAACCCGAGATCGCGGTAATAGG
>JBCDEN010000013.1:0-17410 GCA_039179715.1 Pseudomonadota bacterium | reverse complement strand
TTCAGCCCGAAGCGCTCCATCAGCTGGCGCTCCAGCATGACGCATTCGGTCGCCTCGACATCAACGAAGATCTGCACCAGCCCGTCGGCCTGGGCACGCGCGATCAGCCGGTGCGCCCGGGTGTTCGTGACATTCAGGTGCCGCGCGACCTCTCCTTGCGTGAGCCCGCCGACAAAATGCAGCCACGCTGCACGTGCCGCGACATCCGGATTTGTCTTTGCGTCGATCGCCATGCCACCGCTCGAAGTCTGCAAAAAAATGCGTTGATGAAAAATATTGCAGATAGGACGCGTCTGGTCAAGCGCTCAAAGCGCCCCGCCCTGAAACAGGCGCGCGGAAACAGGCAAGAGCCCGCCGCCTGGAATGACGGTTACGCGGGTTCGCAGCTGCGCCATCAGCGACTTGCAGGGACCCGCAGACGTTGGGTCTTATTCAGGGAACAGTTGAGGGGATGGCTGCGCGTATGGCTTTCGAGGGAGCAGCCCCCTGTCTGGAGGGTGCAATCGACGCGCCTAAGCATCGCAGCCGGTCAAATCCGAAGGACATGGAAATGGCGTCATCCCGTAGCGTCAGCTTGGCTGACCGGGCAGGAAGCCCGCTCCGCACACCCTTCCTGACGGGATTTCGCCATGTCGCGTGCCATTTCAGTCTCGTTTTTGGATCCATCCCCTAGTCCGTTGACAGGCTCCGCTTCAACACCGCGCCGGCGTCTTCGGAAAGCGTTAGGAAGGGCGGCAGCACGCGCCGCCATTCGGTGTTGCCCGATCTTTCACCGACAAGATACTTGATGCCCGGGATCAGCTCCGGCCCCGCCAGCAGCCCCCTTTGACGTGCAATTTCCTCGCACGCTGCCTGCGGAGGCGCTTCGCTGTTGGCCCAGATCTCGGCGGCAAGCGATGTGGTGTGGTTCAATGTGGCGGAAATACATCCGGCAAAACCGTCTTTGAAAGCCGTTTGCAGCGCGGTTTCCGAACTCGGAAAAACCCTGAGCGCTGGAGAGGCTGCAACGATCGATCTGCAATAGTCCAGATTGCCGGACGAATCCTTGATCCCGGAAAACCGGTCCGTCGCAATCGAGGCAAGGTCGGCAATGACATCGACCGGGATCGTGATTCCAGTCATCTGGGGGAAGTTGTAGAAGTAGATCTTGATAGCGCGCGGGCCCAGGGCGTCGTGCAAGGCAAGATACCAGCTCTTCAGGCCGGAAGGCGTCGCGGGCTTGTAGTAATAGGGCGGCAGCACCAGCGCGATCGGGTATCCCAGGTCATCGGCGTGCTCGGTCAGCGCAATCGTCTCCTTGAGCGACGGCGTTCCTGTTCCGACCATCAGCTTTTCCTTGGGAAACGCCGACGCCGCCCATGTCATCACATCGCGCCGGGCGGCGGCATCCAACGAATTGGCTTCCCCGGTCGATCCCAGGACATTGATCCCGTTGCATCCATTCCTCAGCACCCAGCCGCAATGCTCCAGGAACGGGTCTTTCATGGGTGTGTAAGATCCATCGACGGGGGTCGGAACGGCTGCAACAACGCCTTGCATCAACGCGTGCCCTTTCTGAAAAATCATTCGGCCAGCTTGGTCAGGCCAGGTGGGTCCTTGAGCGGTTCATCGCCTAGCGTCCACCCGCCCGGTTCCGGAAGGGTATCGGTGCCGTCACGAAACGCTTCATCTATCGTGGCAACACACCGTTGTGCATACGCAGGTGCAGACGTCAACATGCAGCGCAAACTGCTCGGATCTCACACCTTAGAGAGCGGTCAGGGAACCGAGGCTGGCGCCGCCGCATACATAGAGGGTCTGGCCCGTGACCCAGCTGTTTTCCGGGTCGGTGAAGAACAGCGTCGCACGTGCGACATCGTCGGCATTGCCGAGCCGCCGTGTCGGCAAGGAAGCGGCCAGCTTCCTGAAGGTCTCGCTCTCCTCGGGAATGTCCGCGGTCAGCATGTCGGTCACGACCGGACCGGGTGCAATGGCATTCACGGTTATTCCATGGCTTCCGAGCTCAAGTGCCCAGGTCCGTGTCATCGAGATCAGGGCCGCCTTCGTGCCTGCATAAACCGTCCGTTTCGACAGACCGACAACCGCGCGCGAAGACATGTTGACGATCCGCCCGAAATTCTGCGCCTTCATATGCGGGAGGACCGCCTGCACGAGCACGATCGCCGACCGAAGGTGAAGGTTCTGCAGCGTGTCGAATTCCTCGTCGGTGATGTCTTCCACGGGCGTGTTGCGCACGACCCCGGCATTGTTGACGAGAATGTCGACTTGATGCTTTTCGCGGATCATGTCGGCGCAGTCCCTCGCTGCCTGCGGATCGCTGAGATCGACGCAGATGGACGTGACATCGCCGGACGCGATCTCCAGGGGGCGTCTTGAAACGGAAATGACCTTGCAGCCGCACTGCAACAGATGTTCGGCGATGGCCTTTCCGATGCCCGTGCTGGCGCCCGTGACAAGTGCCGTCCGACCGTCATATCCGCCCATGATCTTCTCCCTTGTGTGCCGGATCCGAATTCGTTACCGGATTGTTCCGCCAGTCTGTCATTCTGCCGGCGCGACTTCAATTTATATGAAATTTCATCTAAATCAAAGTCGCTGTCAAACGGCAAAGCGCATGAACGCCTGTTTCGCGCCTTGGCCAAAAAGGCCCGTAAAAACAGAAGCCAAAACCGATCTTCACTTGCTCCGATCTCGTCCCGCTGCCTACCGGGAATTTCTCTTTGACACAATCAATGACAATAAATATGTTTTTTCATACAAATTTCGCACTGCGATCTGCGCGACTTGTCGGGAGAGGACGAGACTTTGAGTGGTGGTTTGGCGACCGTATATGATTGTTTCATGTCGGCTCACGAACGCTGGCCTGACCGCCCGGTGCTGAACGTGCTGCCGGAAACGGCGCTAGCCTATGCGATCCCTGCGGGCGACATAACCTACGCCGCAGCCATGCACCGCGTGCATGATCTTGCCGGCCGCCTGCAACGGGCCGGTATCGGCGAAGGCATGCGCGTTGCCCTGCTTCTGGAAAACCGGCCGGACTATTTTCTGATCTGGCTCGCGCTCAACAGGCTGCGGGCCTCCGTGGCGCCGATCAATCCCGATTTGCGCGCCAGCGAACTTGAATACCTGATCGGTCATGCCGAACCGGCGCTGATCATCGCGGTACCGGGCCGGATCGAAGCGCTCCGCGATGCGGTCGAAACGAGCGGCATCGCGGCAGATGTCGTTACAGTGGATGGACCGTTTCCCCCGCCTCGCAAGAACGCCGTCACCGCGCATCTCTCCGAGAGCGGAGACGCCCGGGAAGCTGCGGTTTTGTATACATCCGGCACAACGGGCAATCCCAAGGGCTGTGTGCTCGACAATTCCTATTTCACGGAAGTCGCGCAGTTCTATGCGGGACTGGGCGGGATTGCCGATCTGACCGAAGCCGGGGAGCGCATGATCACGCCCCTGCCGATATTTCACATGAATGCGATGGCTTATTCCTTCATGGCAATGCTGCGCGTCGGCGGATGCCTGACAGCCCTGGACCGCTTCCACCCGCGCACCTGGTGGCAGAGCGTGCGCGACAGCGGCGCGACCTGCCTGCACTATCTCGGCGTGATGCCGTCCATCCTGATGGAATTGCCGCAAAGCGAAAACGACCGGACCCACAAGGTGCGTTTCGGCTTCGGAGCCGGTGTCGATCCCAAGCTCCACGCCGCGTTCGAAAACCGCTTCGGCTTTCCGCTGAGCGAAGGCTGGGCAATGACCGAAACAGGTGCCGGTGCGGTCATCGCCAACAACCAGCCGGACCGGCTCGTCGGCAAGGCCGCACTCGGCCGCCTGCCGGACTGGCTTGAAATCCGCCTTGTCGACGAGAACGGCAGGGACGTGCCGGATGGTGAGCCGGGTGAACTGCTTGTCCGGCGCAAGGGGTCTGACCCGAGGCGGGGGTTTTTCCGCGAATACTACAAGGACCCGGAGGCGACCGAGACCGCGTGGGCGAATGGCTGGTTTCACACGGGCGACGTTGTGCGCCGGGAGAAGAACGGTTTCCTGTTTTTTGTCGACCGGCGCAAGAACGTCATTCGCAGGTCGGGTGAAAACATCGCCGCTGTGGAGGTCGAGAGCGTTCTCATGCGCCATCCCGACGTCACGGCCGCAGGCGTCGCGCCCGTGCCGGACCCGATACGCGGCGACGAGGTCTTTGCCTGCCTGACCGTCTCCGATCCGACGCCTGAAACGGCGGAACAGATCACCCGTTGGGCCCTCGGCCAGATGGCCTATTACAAGGTGCCGGGATATATTGCCTTCGTGGACAGCCTGCCCTTGACATCGACGCAGAAAATTCAGCGCGCGGAGCTGAAGGCGCTTGCTTTGCATCACCTGGAAAAATCATCGACAATCAACCTGGTGCATCTCAAGAAAAGACGGGTTTCATGAGCCGGACGCGCCTTGGCTACGAAGGGGTGGCGATTGTCTCCCCTGCGACCATATCCTACCAGCGCTTTTCCATTGAAACGGCGCATTGGTGGATTGCGCGCGCGCTGAAGCAAAGTCTCGATCAGGCAGCGCTGAAACCGGTCGACATCGACGGGTTCGCCGTCTCCAGTTTCACCCTCTTCCCCGACACTGCCGTGGGCCTGACACAGCATCTGGGTCTTTGTCCCCGCTGGCTCGATCATGTTCCGATGGGAGGCGCTTCCGGCATCGTCGCGCTTCGGCGCGCGGCAAGGGCCGTCCAGGCGGGTGATGCGGACATTGTCGCCTGTGTTGCCGGCGACACAAATCACATCGATTCCTTCCGCAATCTCCTCTCGAGCTTCAGCCGGTTCTCGCAGGATGCCTCGTATCCGTATGGATTTGGCGGTCCGAACGCCAATTTCGCGCTGCTGACGGACCGCTACATGAAGGACCACGGAGCGACCCGCGAGGATTTCGGCCGGATCTGTGTCGCGCAGCGCGAGAACGCCTTGCGCAATCCCGGTGCGCTTATGAAAAAACCGCTCACGCTGCAGCAGTATCTCGACGCAAGGCCGATCTCCGACCCGATCGCTCTCTTTGACTGCGTCATGCCCTGCGCCGGGTCGGAGGCTTTCCTGGTGATGACGGTCGAAGAAGCGCAGCGCCGCGACCTGCCCTTCGCGGTGATCGCAGCCACGATCGAGCGGCACAATGCCTTCGCCGACGACCCGATCCAGCGCCGGGGCGGTTGGGCGATGGATATCGACGACCTTTACGGCATGGCGAAATGCGGCCCGTCCGACATAGATCTGCTGCAGACCTATGACGATTACCCGGTGATCTCGATGATGCAGTTCGAGGATCTGGGTTTCTGCGACAAGGGAGAAGGCAGCCTGTTCGTACGAGACCGCGACCTGACGATTTCCGGAGACTTCCCGCACAACACTTCGGGCGGCCAGCTGTCGGCGGGACAGGCCGGGGCCGCCGGGGGTTATATCGGCCTTGTCGAGGCCATCCGGCAAGTCACGGGCACGGCAGGGCCAACGCAGGTGGAGGCTGCCTCCCGTGCCATGGTCTCCGGCTTCGGTGTCATCAATTATGACCGCGGCGTGTGCTCCGGTGCGGCCATCATCGAGGGAGGCAACGCGTGAGCGAACCGATCGCACCTCCCGGAAAGAAAAACCCGCAACGTCGAACCGAGGTTCCGGCAACGCCACCACCGCAACGCAGCAGGGCGGCTCTGGGACTGGCTGCAGCTGCCGCGGAGGGGCGCTTCATGCTGCAGGTCTGCGGTGACTGCGGCGCTGTTCAATATCCGCCGCGCGACGCCTGCTGCAAGTGTCTGTCGGTCGATCTGAACTGGCGCGATGTTTCTCCGCGGGGACAGCTTCTCGCAGAGACCAAAGTGCGCGCGACAACCGACCTTTATTTTCGAAAGCAGACCCCGGTGCGCGTTGGAACCGTGAAACTCGACGTTGGCCCCTCGGTCATTTGTCATGTGCATGGCGACGTCGGTGCGGATGAGGCTGTAAGGCTTGCGATCAAGCTGGACCGGGCGGGACAGGGTGTCATGATGGCACTGCCGGTAAAGGAGACACCTTTTATGGAAGATGATCCACGGCTGCGTGAGATGAGCTGCACGCCGAAACACCGCCGCATCCTCGTGACCGATGCCCGCAACCCGAATGCACCTGCAATCGTCAGAGCGCTGCAATCGGCAGGCGCGGAGAAGATCTTTGTCGGCATCTCAGAGGACTGGAGACCGAACCGCTATCACGACGACATCATGGCTATGCCCGGGGTAGAGATGCTCCCGCTCGATGTCACTGACAGCAAGTCGGTCGAGGAACTGGCGGCAGAACTTGGTGGCAAGACCGACATTCTCGTCAACAATGCCCGATACGTCCGGCCCGGCGGCCTCATGACCCGGAACGATACCGTTTTTGCGCAGAGCGAGATGGACGTGAACTATCTCGGACTGATGCGTCTTGCGCAGGCATTCGGTCCAGCGATGTGCGCGCGCACGGCAGACGGAACCAACGCAGCGGTCGCCTGGGTCAACATACTGTCCGCCTATGCGATCGCCAATTTCACGGACTATGGCTGCTTTTCTGCGTCGAACGCGGCGGCCCTCTCGCTCAGCCAGAACATGCGCGCCGATTTCAGGACTTCGGGACTGCGTGTCCTGAACGTCTTTGTCGGCCCGACCGACGATGACTGGCACCAGGAACTGCCGCCGCCGAAAGTGCCTGCGCATACGCTGGCCGGAAGCCTTGTTCAGGGCCTCGTCGATGGCTTGGAAGAGGTTTATTGCGGTGATGTCGCCAAGGACATGATCGAACGGTTCCGGGCTTCGCCAAAAATACAGGAACGGGAAATGACGGGGTTCCGATCATGACGCTGCTGGAAGATCTTGCACGAGCCCTTGCCGGCGGATCGCTCGAGATCGTCGATCTGACCCACACCCTCGACCCGGACTTTCCGGTGATCGTGCTTCCGCCCGAATTCGGTCAATGCGCGCGCTTTCGCATGGAAGAAGTCAGCCACTACGACCATCGCGGCCCAGCGTGGAAGTGGCACAACATCTCCATGTCGGAACACACCGGAACGCATTTCGATGCACCGAGCCACTGGGTCAGCGGCCGCGACGTTGCCAACGGCTCGGTCGATGAAATTCCCGCCGGAAACCTGATGGCGCCCGCCGTCGTGATCGATTGTTCCGCCGGGTCTGCCGAGAATGACGACTTCGAGCTCACGCCCGACATTCTTTTGGAATGGGAGCGCGCACATGGCAGCATTCCTGCGGGCTGCTGGGTTCTCATGCGCACGGACTGGTCGCACCGCAGCGGCGCGGCCTACCTGAACATGCGCGACGATGGTCCCCATTCTCCCGGGCCGACCCCGGACGCGGTGCGCTTTCTGGTCGATGAACGCAACATTCTCGGTTTCGGCACGGAAACAATCGGTACCGATGCCGGTCAGGGCGCACACTATACGCCGCCCTACCCGGCGCATTTTTATCTGCATGGCGCAGGCAAATACGGATTGCAGTGCCTTTGCAATCTCGACAAGCTGCCCGCCACCGGAGCGATGCTGGTGACCCCGCCCCTGAAAATCAGGAACGGAACCGGCAGCCCCTTGCGCGTTCTCGCGCTCAAGGAGACCTGATCAGTGGTCTGATCGTGGCAGATCACGAAGCGGCAGATCACCGCCGCTTCGCCTGATGTCGCGTCAAAGCCGGGTCACTCGATCCAGGAATTGACGACATCCATGTTGTTGGCAACCCAGTCCTCGGCAACGTCGCGCGGGTCTATCTTGTCGCGGCCGATCTTCAGGATCCATTCATTGACCACGGCCGGGTCGAGCGCCATCTGGCTCAGGAACTTGGCAACCGGTGGATTGCGCGTTTCCAGCGACTTGGAATAGGCCACGTAGATGCTTGCATCCTCGCTAGCGCAGGCAAAGGACGAGGCCTCAAGCCAGTCTTCCTTGTCCAGATTGACATTCTCGCAGCCTTCTGTGCGTGCCGGCTCGTCAAGCGGTGTGATGTCATAGGCTGCATGGACCCATTCCGGGGTCCAGTAGTAGAACAGGATCGGCTGTTCTCGCTGCATCGCGGTCTTCAGCTGTGCCTTGAATGTTGCGTCCGGAAGGATTTCCGGCTCCCAGAGTTCATCGAGACCGTAGCTCTTGAACTTGACCTGCCACATCCGTGTCGATTTCCAGCCGGCATCACCGGACCAGTATTCGCCCTTGCCGTTGCCGTCCTTGTCGAACATGGCCGCGATTTCAGGGTCCTTGAGATCTTCGACCGAGCTGACCTTGTCCGCCATGAAGGACGGGACATACATTTTCTGGGTGCCCTTATAAGGCTCGTTGTGACCGACCGTCTTGGCACCGTCGATATACTTGTCCCAGATGGCCGCACGGTTCGGCATCCACAGATCCGTGTAAACATCCGCGGACCCATCGCCCTTGTCCATGCCGGCAGCGATGATCGAGCCGTCGGAAAGCCCTTCGACTATGACGGCCTCCGAGTCGAGCGGGCCGTTGATGACGGCCTGAATGACGTGGCCGATTGCTTTCGCGCCGGTCCAGGTCAGGTCGCCGATTTTCACTGTCGCATCATCGGCGGCCAGTGCAGATTGCGCGGCGATAAGGGAAAACGCCGTTCCAAACAGAAGATTTCTAGCAAGTGTCATGTTGGTCCCCTTCAAGAAGGTTACAGGGCCCGTGGCCCCGGCTTTTGCTCTTATTGGCGATTTGCATTCGCCTTTTGCACCACCCGGTCGATCATCATGGCCAACAGGGCAATTCCTACGCCGGCGAGAACGCCGCGTCCGGTCTCGGTATTTTCAAGCGCCTCGGTCACCACGTAGCCCATGCCGCCCGCTCCTATGAGCGCGGCAATGACAACCATGGAAAGGCTCATCATCACGACCTGGTTGATCCCGGCCATGATCGACGGAAGGGCAAGCGGCAATTCGACCTTCAGAAGCAGTTGCCGTGGATTGGCGCCGAATGCGAGCGCTGCCTCCCGGGTGTTCTCAGCCACCTGTCGGAGCCCGAGCGCCGTCAGCCGCACCATCGGCGGCATCGCAAAGATCACGGTCGCGAGGATCGCGGGCGGCTTGCCAATCGAGAAAAAAGCGATCGCGGGCAGCAGGTAGACGAAGGACGGGATCGTCTGCATAACGTCCAGGATCGGTGTGATGATGGTCTGTCCCCGGCTCGACTTGCCGACCCAGATCCCGAGCGGCAATCCGACAACGACGCAGATGATCGACGCCGCCACGACAAGCGATAGCGTATCCATCGCCGTCTGCCAGAACCCGAACAGCGCCAGATAGATCAGCGAGGCACCGACAAAGATGGCCGTTCGTGTTCCCGCCATCTTGTGGGCAACGAAGAGAAGGACACACATCGTGACCGGCCAGGGCGTACCGACAAAGACGGATGTGATCGCACTCAGCATTCCGCGCAGGAACCGCGTGATTCCGTCGAAAAACGCACCATAGAAAACGGTCAGGTATCCGATCCCGTCATCGATGGTCTGCGCCGTGTAGGTGTTGAGATTAACCGGAGGCGCGTCCTCGGCTGGCGGCGTGCGCAAAACGATCCGGTTGCCGTTGTCGTCGCGCGGGTAGGAAATCTCGTCGGGTCGCTGGATCCAGAAAAGGGTCGGGAATTCACCGATGATCAGGCAATCGAATTTCGCTTTGAAAGCGACTTCCTCGCCTTGCGCGATGGCACGGTCCTGACGGATGCAGGCGCGCTCATCCGGCGAGAACTGCGTGCTCCGGTAGAGCATGATCGGAAGCACGAGCACCGAAATCAGAAGCGCGATCAGAAGGCGGGACGGAACGAAATTGCTGTTGACCACATGCGATATGCGCCATCTCTCGTATTGCTTGGCATAGAACCGGTCCGCCAGCCAGGCAAACAGCAGCCGCCCGAGTATGAACACGACGATCGCCCCGATCAGATGGGTCTGGGACCAGCCTTCGTAGCGCTCGACGAGATAGGCCTTGTCCGCGTTGTCGGCCGCCGCCGCCGTGTATTTGTAAACCAGCGCAAGATTGATCAGCGCGACGAGATCGACGACAAAGCCGATGGTGAACAACAGCCAGTTGCCGCGCAGCGCTGCCCACACGAAACTACCTAGGAGTGCTGCCCGGTTGAAGTGAAACCTCGGCAGTTTCGCCTTCTGGATCTTGAGGAAAGTGTCTGCGTAATAGTCGCCATTCGGGCCGGCGAACTCGGTGATCGGCTTTCGGAAATCTGTTTCATCGGTCATGTGGTGTCAGACCTCCCCCTGCATACCGCGCAGCAAGTCGTCCTTGGTGACGACACCCACCGGTTTGTCGTCGCTCATGATGACGATCGGATTGTCCTGCCCGACCGAGCGCGCGATGAGAACGTCCAGGTCGTCGTCGGGCGTTGCCTGCGGACAGGCATCGAGACCGGGCAGCGGCGTGCCGCTTGCCTCGTATTGGGCAACCGGCCGCATGACCGTGTGCGCGAAGATGAGCTTCAGCTTTGAAATGCCGGCGACGAAATCGGCGACATAGTCGTCGGCGGGCTGGGTCACGATTTCCTCCGGCGTGCCGGTCTGGACAATCTCGCCGTCTTTCATGATCGCGATGCGGTTGCCCATCCTGATCGCTTCGTCCAGATCATGGGTGATGAAAAGCGTGGTCTTCTTCATTGTTCTGGACAGCTCCAGAAACTCGTCCTGAAGGCCGCGTCGGATCAGAGGATCGAGCGCGGAAAACGGTTCATCCATCAGAAGGATATCCGGGTCAGCCGCCATGGCGCGTGCCAGCCCGACGCGTTGCTGCATGCCGCCGGACAGTTCGTTCGGCATTCTGTCGCCGTAGCCCTGGAGGCTGACCAGTTCGATCACCCGGTCCGCCACCTGCCTGCGTGTGAAAGCGTCGACGTTCCTGAGTTCAAGGGCGAAAGCGATGTTGTCGCGCACCGACCGGTGCGGCAGCAGCGCCATGTTCTGGAACACCATGCCGATCTTGTCCGCCCGCATGATGCGCAGGTCTTCCGCATTGAGATCGCCGACATTGACTCCGTTGATCAGGATGTCGCCGCCGGTGGGCTCGATCAGCCGGTTGATATGCCGCACCAGAGTGGACTTACCGGACCCGGAAAGCCCCATGATGCAGAAGATCTCGCCCTCGCCCACCGAAATGGACACGTCCCGGACGCCGACGACCGCCTGATACTTTTCCAGCACCTCTGCCTTTGAAAGATTCTCGCGCCGGACGGCTTCCATCGCCTCCTGGGCGCGCGGGCCGAAGATCTTCCAGACATTCTGCGTGACAACCACGCCTTCTTTAGTTGAACTGCTCACGCGCGTGCCTTCTCCCGTTTCGGATCGAGGAACGGCAGATCGACCACGGTGCAGGGCAGCCGTTTCATGTGCCCGTCAAGTTTGCCTGCCTCCAGAGTGGTGCCGGCCTCGGCGTTTTCGACAGCGATCCTGGCCATTGCGATCGCGGTTCCCAGCTCCGGCGAATAGGTCCCGCTTGTCACGACACCGACCTGTTCGCGGCCGGAAAAGATCCGGTCGCCGTGGTGCGGCGCTTCGCTGCTGGGGAACGTCAGACCGACCAGCGTGCGGCGCGGTGCTGCCGCATTGCGCTCAAGTGCGGCCCGTCCGATGAAGTCCTTTTTCTCGAAATCGACGGCGAAACCCAGGCCGGATTCAAACGCGTCGCTGTCGGGTCCGAATTCCGCTCCGGCAACCATCAGGCCGGCCTCGATCCGCAGCATGGACAGCGCTTCGCCGCCCATCGGCACCAAGCCGTGCGGAGCGCCGGCCTCCATGACGAGGTCCCAGACCGCCAGGGCGTCGTCCTGATCGCAGAAAATTTCGTAGCCGAGCTCTCCGGTGAAGCCGGACCGGCTCACCATGACCGACGGACCGTTGGGCTCCGCAAGACGTCCAATGGTGAAGCCGAACCATTTGAGCGCGTCAAGGGCCGGACGCGTGGCTTGCGTTACCACCAGGTCGCGCAGGATATCCCGCGAGTTCGGCCCCTGGATCGCAAGATTGACCAGCCTGTTGCCAGGTGACAGGACCCTGGCGTTCAAGGAGAGTTCTTCTGCTTGCTCCCTCAAATGCAGGGCCGAGTTTTCCGACCCGCAACACCAGCGGAAAGCCGTCTGCTCGATCCGGAACAGCGTCCCGTCATCCAGAACGCTGCCGCGTCCGTCGCAGACGAGGGCGTAAAAGCCGCGGTGCAGCGACAGCTTTGACACGTCCCGCGTCAGGCAGGCCTGCAGCAAGGCTTCCGCGTCCGGTCCGACGACATCGAACTTGTAGAGGCCCGACATGTCCTGCAGGGTCGCCGCGTTCTTGCAGGCCCAGTACTCTTCCACCGCACCGGTACCGTCGAAACGCGCAGGCACCCACAGGTCCCTTGAAACGACAAAGCGGCTGGTCAGTGCCGATGTGCGCGGGTGAAAGGCGGATTGGCGTGTAAGTTTCCCGCTGTCTTCGGGCTGCGAGCGCCACGATACCGAGTGTGAAATCGAGGTATCCTCCTCGTAAATCCTGACGTGAACATCCGTAGGGTTCCAGCCGTTGATCGGATCAATGTCATCCGGGCAGGCGGTTGAAACGCAGACGAGATCCGTTAGCGCCTGCATGGCGACATAGTCGCCGGGCCGCGACCAGGCCTCGTCACTGACGAGACCGTGCTCCGACCAGTTGATCCAGGAATTGAAGAAAAAGTTGATCGCCGGCCAGGCTGCGCGCTTGCCGATCCCGAAGGGAGAGAAAGCGGCGCTTATATTGTCCGAACAGTTCAGGTGCCCTGGAAACCCGCGCTCTTCATATCCGTTGGCGGTGCAGGCAAGCGCGAACGTGTCGTGCCGGCCGACAGTATCCTGGCGCACCGACAGGAGCGGATTGATGTCCTGGTCGTAGAATTTGTCGAACAGCCCAGGCAGCGGATAGGCGCTGTGCGTCTTCGTGCGCGACACCGTTGAATCGATAAAGCGCTCGCGTCCGGCCTCAAGGTTCCTGGCGCACATGGCCATGAAGTCGGAACACTGCTGGCCCTCGACATCTATGATCTGGATGAACTGGCCCTTCTTGACTTCATAGGCTTTGGCCGAGCCCCTTCCAACGCGCCACTCGTCCCGGACCCTGCCGAGCGGCGGCGGCAGCCATGCGTCCTGCGGGCGTCTCTCGGACGGTTTGACCCTCACGGTGAAGCTGGAGCCGCCTCCACCTGCGACATAGCTGGCGTCCATGGGGGCGATGACGTAGAGGCTCGTGTCTTCCAGCGCTCTTGTGACAAACTGGTCGCCAGGCAAGGAAGATCCGTCAAAGATCGCATGGTAGCGGGCAAGATCGAGGCTGCTGCCACGCGCGGTGGCAAGCGATGCCAGCATGTCGCGGTCAAACAAGCCCGGAGAGTTCTGAACACCGTCAGGGGCGGGCACGTCAAGCGACCGTGTCGTGAAGTGCCTGTCCTCGGGCGTGCGCGCCGTCAGCAGAACCCGGCCGCCGCCGTCCACGTTGGTCACGGAGATCAGGGCCCCCGCCGGAACATCGACGGTCCCGACACCGCCCCAGTCAACCTGAAGCTGGAAAAACACCGGTTCTTTGAGGCCCCGGTAGACCTGACGCACTGCGTTTTGGTCGGTGTCGGCTCTCATTCCCCGCGACCCTCTCCCTTGAAGCCACCCGGCACTGGCGAAGTCATGTAACCGGTTTCATGACAAACAAACAAAAAGAGGCCCTCGCACTTAGCAGCCTCAATGAAACCGGTTACATCAAACAACTTGAAACGAGATATTGTCAAGGCTAACTTTTCATCATCTGACGGGGTGGAACTGCGCTTGGAAAAAAGAATCGGCAAGATACGGGATGTTGCGCGCGAAACAGGACTTTCGATCGCCACGATTTCCAGGGTGATGAACGGATCAACGAAGGTCACCGAAGAAACCCGCCAACGCGTTGAAGCCGCGTGCAAAAAACTGAACTACTTTCCCAATGCGGCTGCCCGCTCGCTTTCGACAAACAAGACAAAAACGATCGCCACCATCATTCCGAACATCGAGTATTCGATTTACGCGAAGTTCATATCGGCGATCGAACAGACTTTGTCCGAAAGGCAGTATTCCCTCGTTCTTGCAATTTCGAATGGTGACGAGGAAATGGAGGTCAAGGAAGCGCGCAAGCTCCTTGGGATGGGGTCCGAAGCCTTCATTCTCAGCGGCGCAAGGCACAGCCGGGAGCTTTATGAGCTGCTTGACGGCAGAAACATCCCTTACGTGTTCACGTCCATCTGGGACCCGGCGCTCTCCACGCCCATGATCGGCTATGACAATGCCGCGCTCGCGCACGCAGCATTGACCTATCTGACGTCAAAGGGACATTCGAAGATTGCCGTTGTCCATGGTCCGGCCCGTTCGAGCGACAGGATTTCCGCGCGTGTTGCCGGCGCCCGCAAAGCCTGCGACGAAACCATGAGCGTCTCTTTTTTCGAGACCAGCCTCGACGCCACGGGCGGCAAACAGGCAGTTCAGACGATTCTGGACAAGGGCATAGACGTCACCGCGATCCTGTGCCTGAGTGACGTTTTGGCGCTCGGGGCCTATTTCGGGCTCGCCGCCGCGGGTCTTTCCATCCCCGAGGACATGTCCGTGATGGGGTTCGACAATCTGGACTGGTCGACCGAGATTGTGCCTCCGCTGACGACCACAAATCTGCCGGCCAGGAAAATGGGACGCTCGGTTGCGCTTCAACTCATGGAACTGCTGGACATGAACAGAGCGCTCGAACCGACCCTGCTTGAAGGGCAGATCGTCGAAAGGGGTTCCGTTCTGGACATCTGAGGAATATGTGTAACTGCATGCGTCCACGCCAGCGCTGATGCCATCGGCACAAGCCTTTGAAAGACCCTCAGGAACTTCGAGACAGTCTCAACATGCATATTCGCACGGCAACTCCAGACGACGGCGCAATCCTCGCTGAAATCTACGCGCCCTATGTCAGGGACACCATCATCTCCTTCGAAACGGAATGCCCGACGGCCGAGGAAATGACCCGCCGGATCGCGGTCACACTGGAGATGTTTCCCTGGCTTGTCTGCGAGGACGATGGAGACATACTCGGATATGCCTATGCCGGCAGACACAGGCAGCGCACAGCCTATCAATGGTCCTGCGATGTGACAATCTACCTGGCTCCGCGAGCGCAACGCCGTGGCATCGGCCGACGCCTTTACCAGGCACTCTTCGACGTTCTCGTTCAACAGGGATTTGCCGCCGCCTATGCCGGTATAACGCTGCCGAACAAGGCCAGCGTCGGCATCCATGAAGCGATGGGTTTCCGGCCTGTCGGCGTCTATCGAGGCGTCGGCTTCAAGAACGGTCAGTGGTGCGATGTTGGCTGGTGGCACCGCCGGCTTCAGGAACCGGCAACGCCGCCTGTGGATCCGATCCCGTTTCCCGCATTGGAAAACAGTCGATCTCAGTCCTCGCCCGATGCAGACAACGGGTTTTTGAAAGCTCCGTAGATCCAGCCTCGACGGATTGTTCACGTAAGAATGAATTGCAGCTAAGAACTTGAAAAAATGGTAAAATCACCAACTTTTTTCGAACCCATCTGAAGACCAGGAAACGGGCTTGCCCGCTATCGGACCGGTTGCTTGAAGCTGAAACAGGTCGGGCAAAGGGCGAACCTCCTTGCAAACGCGAGGTCACCTTCAACGGCGACGTTGCGGCAATCACTATCTTCCTCAGGAATCTATCGAAATGATGCCCCTACGACACCCTTCAGGAACCGGCGCGGGTTTTCCAGATACCCCTTGACTCCGCTAGGCCGGAGCGGTCTGTTACCGGGCAGGATAGCGCAGCTTGGGTTGCATGCTGCTTCACTCCAGCAGATGCGGTTGCGCAAACGTCCTTAAGAGCTAGCTGGGGATCACAATAAGATCGCGCCGGACAACCGGCCCCGGTTCAAACAAAGGGGATCATTATGACAAGAACTTTCCTGAAGCTGACAGCTGCAAGCCTGGCGCTTTGTGCCGGCCTCAGCGCAGCAAATGCAGAAACACTCCGATGGGCGCGCGCGGGCGACTCGCTGACGCTTGACCCGCATGCCCAGAATGAAGGCCCGACCCACGCGCTTGCGCACCAGATGTATGAGCCGCTGCTGCAGCGCGACATGGACGCGCAGATCATCCCGGCACTGGCAACCAGTTGGGAGCCGACCGAAGACCCCAACGTCTGGGAATTCAAGCTGCGTGAAGGCGTCAAGTTCCATGGCGGTCAGGACTTCACCGCCGATGATGTCGTCTTCTCGCTCAAACGCGCGATGATGCCGACCTCCGCGATGAAAGAGCTGCTGGCGTCCGTCAAAGACGTGCGCAAGGTTGACGACCTCACGGTGCAGATCGAGACCACCGGTCCGAACCCTCTGCTGCCGAACAACCTCACCAACCTCTTCATCATGGATGCGGACTGGACGCTCGAAAACGGTTGCGAAGCACCGCAGGATATTGCCAATGGCGGCGACAACCCGTGCGTCCGTTCTGTGAACGGCACCGGCGCTTTCGTGCTGGATAGCCGCAAGCAGGATTCCAAGACGGTTCTGAAACAGAACGAAAACTACTGGGGCAAAGGTGAATTCCCGATGGAAGTCACCGAAATCATTTACACGCCCATCCAGGAAGGCGCGACCCGCGTGGCCGCACTCCTGTCCGGTGAGGTTGATCTCATCCAGGACGTCCCTGTGCAGGATCTGGCGCGCGTTGGAGAAACCGACGGCCTCAAGCTGAACACGGCGCCGCAGAACCGGACGATCTTCTTCGGCATGAATCTCGGTGCCGATGACCTGACCAGCGACACCGTTGACGGCAAGAACCCGCTCGCCGACAAGCGTGTCCGCGAGGCAATGAACATTGCCATCAACCGCGACGCCATCAAGAAGGTTGTGATGCGCGAGCAGTCCGCACCGACTGGCGTGATCATGCCGCCCTTCGTCAATGGCTGGACCGAAGCGCTCGACGCCTATCCGGAATATGACGTTGCCAAGGCAAAGGCCCTCATGGAAGAAGCCGGCTACGGCGATGGTTTCGGGCTGACGCTGAATTGCCCGAACGACCGCTACATCAATGATGAGGCGATCTGTCAGGCCGCCGTCGGCATGCTTGGCCAGATCGGCATCAAGGTGAACCTTGACGCCAAGCCGAAAGCGCAGCACTTCCCGCTGATCACGAACAGGGAAACCGATTTCTACATGCTCGGCTGGGGCGTTCCGACGTTCGATTCTGAGTATATCTTCAACTTCCTTGTTCACACAACCACCGACAAGTACGGCTCATGGAACGGGACGGGTTATTCCGATGCAGGCATTGATGCCAAGATCCAAAGCCTGGCCTCGGAAACGGATGCGGAAATCCGCAATACCACAATCGGTGAAATCTGG
>JBCDEN010000527.1:0-3626 GCA_039179715.1 Pseudomonadota bacterium | reverse complement strand
GCGCGGCAAGAAGCTGGGCAAGACTTATACCCGCCTTTTCAACCGCATCGAAAAGAAATACGGCGTCCCTGCCCCCGTCATCCTGGCGATCTGGGGTCTGGAAACGAACTATGGCGGTTATCTCGGCAACATGCCGGTCCTTCAGGGCGTTGACCAGTTCGTTGGTGAAGAACTTCGAGCGCCGGCAGTCATAGGCCAGTGTTGCGAGCGACTGGAGGACCGGCATGTTGCCGAGATAACCGCCATAGTTCGTTTCAAGACCCCAGATCGCCAGGATGACGGGGGCAGGGACGCCGTATTTCTTTTCGATGCGGTTGAAAAGGCGGGTATAAGTCTTGCCCAGCTTCTTGCCGCGCCGGATCATCGCGTTGTTGACGCGTTTTGCGTAGAATTGCTGGAAGCTGAGCTTGAACGACTTCTGGTTCCGGTCCAGCCGGATGACCTTGGAGTTGTATTTCACGTTCTGCAGGGCGGATTTTACGGTTCTTTGTTTCAATCCGTAACGTTTGGAGTTGGCAATGAAATCCGCTTTCCATGCTTCGAACCCATTGGGTCCGTTCCCGCATGTGGCGGCGAGGACTGGTGCAGTCGACAAAAACAAAAAGCAAACGACAGTCAAGAATAGCGGGCGCATGGTGCCTCCGGTTACCTGAATCGATCTAGGGTCCGTACCCTAGGGTACGGACTCATAAATGAGGCCGAAAGGGTTTGAGTCGGCTTGCTTCTCGTCAAGGAGCGGAAGCGCAGAAAATGCGGCGCATTTTCAAGCCCTTCGCAACGCGGAGGAGGAGCAAGCCGGTCAAATCCGAAGGACATGGAAATGGCTTCACCCCGCGGCGTCGGCGCGCTTGACCGGGCAGGAAGCCCGCTCCGCACACCCTTCCTAACGGGATTTCGCCATTTCGCATGCCATTTCAGTCTCATTTATGGGTCCGTACCCTAGTCTATTCTATTGAAAAAATGACGTTACGTCATATCAGAAAAGAAAATTTGAACGAAAAACGAGAACGGGCACGGCACTCGGGGAGCGAGATGCCGTGCCCGTCATCAGCCGCCCTGAACGAAGCTTCTAGAACGCTTCGACCAGGGCCGGCCGGGGGACTGAACGCGGTCTGACCTGATCAGAAGGGCAGCAGGATATCCAGGACCTGGTTGCCGACGCGCGGCTGCTGCACGGTCGTGATCTGGCCCCGTCCACCGTATCCGATGCGGGCCTCGGCGATCTGCTCGCTGGCAATGCGGTTGTTTGCGGTGATGTCTTCCGGTCTCACGATGCCGGCGACGATCAGTTCGCGAACCTCGAAGTTGACGCGAACTTCCTGCCTGCCTTCGATCACGAGATTGCCGTTGGGCAGGACCTGGGTCACGACCGCGGCGATCTGCGTCTGAAGGGTTTCCTCCCGGTCGACGCTGCCTGCGCCCTGGAAGCTGGAGTTGCTGCCGACATTGGCGAGATCGCTGGCGGCGGTGCCTGCCGGCAGGAAGATCGTGTCGATTGCCGTGCCAAGCGCTCCGCCGACACCGGCACCGCTTGATTCGGTCCGGTTGCGCTCCGTTGTGTTCTCGATCTCGGCTTCATCGTCGATGGTGACCACAACGGTCAATATGTCACCGACCTGGCTGGCGCGCTGATCCTTGAAAAAGGCGCGGCTGCCCGACTGCCAGAGGGAATTGGGATTGTAATGGACCTGCTGCGGTTCCGGCATCGGCATCTGCACCGGGCGGTAGCCAGGTGTGGTGGTCGGATCCTGGATCGCGTTGAGGGCAGGCTGCTGGCCAACCTGCGCAAGCTGGTCCGCGGTGCCGCATCCGGCGAGAAGGGCTGCCAGGGCGATGCTTGCCATCAGGTGTCTGTATCGGGGAGTCAGCATCAGTTGGTCTCGCTGTTCAGGCTTGCAACGACAGGATTGGCGGTTTGAACGCGCACCTGGCCGCGTGAGGTTACGATTGCCGGCACGATGCGGCGGGACTGAAGGTTCATGACGTCAATGACGTCGCCCTTTGCGCCGTCGTCGAGCGCCTTGGCCCGGGACGTGAGCTTCAGGCCCGGCATGTTGAAGGTGACGGTCACCTTGTCACCGCGTCCGACAAGGACCGGGTGCTGGAAGTTTCTGCGCGAAAGCGGGGTGTTGGCCCTGACGTTTGTCTTGGCTTCCTTGCCGACAATTTCCTGCGATGCGAACACGGCGCCGGACGGAACGCTCGAGCGGACCATTCGAATATTGGTCAGGTCCTCTTCCTTGAGCAGATCGCCGCGCCGCAGAGGCTGGGCAAGAACCATCACCTCGACCATCTCCTGGGCGACCCCGGAAAGGATCAGGGGTTCGGACCCGTGCTCCACGGACACGGTTGCCTGAATGAGGAACCGGCCACTGGCTTCCGCCCATTCAATGCTCTCGAACCGGACGGGATCGGCAACTTTCGGATCTGCGAGTATGTGGGAGGGGGCATGCAACAGTGTCACGTCGAGGCTGTCATGATCAATTGCGGCATTGCGTTGGGCAAGGGCCTCTCTGACGAGTCCGGCCATTTGCTCCCTGTTGATCCTGGTCGCCCGCCGATGGACAGTGACCGTTCGCAAACCGTCCGTTCCGGCGGATGTCAGGCCTGCCGCCCGGGCGCGTTCGGCAACAAGGTTTGCCGCAACATCGCCCGAAGTGCCCATGTCCGGAGATCTGAACAGCGGTTTGTCGGCATGCGCACCCGCGTTGGAATAAAAGTCGCCGACCGTGACGATTTCCGACAGCGTCTTGACCTGTGAGCGCAACACGGGCGGTTCTCCGGCGAGCGCGGAGCAGCAGGCAACAGCAGTCAGCAGAAGACCGAGTGCGGCTTTGTAAAGCTTCATCATCATCTCAGCCATCCCGGTTAGCGGAGGTTCGTCGTGGTCGAATACATCTCATCCGCAGCCTGGATGATCTGCGAGTTCATCTCGTAGGCGCGCTGGGCGGCGATCAGGTCGGAAATTTCCGTCACTGCGTCCACGTTCGACATTTCCAGGAAATACTGCTGCAGGCTGCCGAAACCGTTGTCGCTCGGATTGCCGGTTTCAGCAGCGCCGCTGGCGTCCGTTTCCAGAAAGAGGTTGTCCCCGATCGCTTCAAGACCGGCCTTGTTCACGAAACGCGCAAGCTGGATCTGACCGAGCTGCTGTGTTGTGCCGGTGTTGTCGACACCCTGAACCGAGCCATCGTTCGAAATCGTCAGATCCTGAATGTTCTCTGGGATGGAAATGCCGGGATTGACGGTGTAGCCGTCGACCGTGACCAACTGGCCGTCCGCATCTCTTTCAAACGATCCGTCACGGGTGTAGCCGGTCGTCCCATCCGGCAGGTCGATCTGGAAAAAACCTTCGCCCCTGATGGCTATGTCGAGCGAGTCGTCCGTCTGTTCGAGCGAGCCTTGCGACATGATCCGGGCGGTCGATGCCAACTTGACGCCCGAACCGATCTGGACACCTGTCGGCACGATCGTGCCGGCATCAGAGGTCTCCGTGCCCATCCTGCGCAGATTCTGATAGAGCAGATCCTGAAAGTCGGCCCTTTGTTTCTTGAAACCCGTGGTGCGCATGTTGGCCACGTTGTTCGAGATGACCTCGACATTCTGTTCCTGCGCCTTCATGCCGG
>JBCDEN010000572.1:0-3266 GCA_039179715.1 Pseudomonadota bacterium | reverse complement strand
TGCGGAGCGGGCTTTTTGCCCGGTCAGCCGAGCTGACGCCACGGGGTGAAGCCATTTCCATGTCCTTCGGATTTGACCGGCTTGCTTCTCCTCCGCGTTGCGAAAGGCTTGAAAATGAACCACATTTCCTGCGCTTCCGCTTCTTGAGGAGAAGCAAGCCGCCTCAAACCCTATCGTCTTCATTTATGAGTCCATCACCTAGAGCGGTTCTGCCGCCCAGGCATCGAGGCGCGCATCGCGGGCTTCGCGCAGCGACGAAAACCCGTGTCTGTCCAGCCTGTCAGCCAGCCCGGTCAGAATCTCGCCAACGAGCCCCGGCCCCTTGAATACCAGCGAGGAATAGACCTGAAGCAGATCGGCCCCGGCTGCGATCTTGGCCCAGGCGGTCTCGGCACTGTCAATGCCGCCGACACCGACTATCGTGAGATCAGGACCGGCCAGTTTGCGTGCGCGTGCAAGCACGATGGTGGACTTTCGAAAGAGCGGCTTGCCTGACAGCCCGCCCGCCTCCTGGTGCGGGCCCTGCCCGCTCAGTCCGGACCGGTCAACCGTCGTGTTCGAGACGATCAGGCCGTCGATGGCCTTTTCGAGAACCTCCTCGACAATGTCCTTGAGATCCTCTTCCACCACATCCGGCGCTATCTTGAGCAAGAGCGGCACCCGGCACCCGGTCTCCCCGGCGCGCGCGTCACGTGCCGCAACCACGGCCTCAAGAAGCTCGGCAAGCGCGGAGCGTGCCTGCAGGTCGCGCAGGCCAGGCGTATTGGGCGAGGAAATGTTGACCGTGAAATACGATGCCAGATCGGCGAATTCGCTGATGCCGGCCACATAGTCGGCGATCCGGTCCTCCGCGTTCTTGTTGGCTCCGACATTGATGCCGACAATCCCCTGTCCGGCCTTTCTGCCCAGCAGGCGCCCGCGCATGGCCGCATGGCCCTCATTGTTGAAGCCGTATCGATTGATCACGCCTTCATCGGCCGGCAGGCGGAAGACACGCGGCCGCGGGTTGCCCGGCTGCTCCAGCGGCGTGACGGAGCCGACCTCGGTAAATCCGAAGCCGAGGTTCAGCACGGCGTCGGGAACGTCGGCATTCTTGTCGAAACCGGCAGCCATGCCGAGGGGATTGGAGAAGTCGAGATCCCAGTGTTTTACCTTGAGGCGCGGATCGGGCGTTGGTGCCTTGGCCGAGAGAAAGCCGGACTTCAGGGCAAGAACCGTGAGCCTGTGGGCGTTTTCCGCGTCAAGCAGATGCAGTCCTTTCAATGCCAGGTTTTGAAGCGGGCCGCCCGTCACGCGCTCATCTCCGGGAAGACATGCGCGCCCTCCGCGGACAGCGGCAGCGCCCTGACCCAAAGCGCATCGGCAGGTTTCAATTGCGCGTAAAGATGCGGAAACAGAGCGCCACCCCGTGACGGTTCCCATTTGAGGGCATCGCCGAAGGACGCGCTTTCAAAGGCGGCGAGCAGCAGGTCATCCTGACCGGCAAAATGCCTGGCCGCTGTTTCGCGCGCCTGTTCGGCCGTCGAAAAATGAATGTAGCCGTCGGCCAGATCGACCGGCGCTCCCTTGAAAGTGCCTGCTGCTTCCGCTTCCCGCCACATGTCTTTCGGGACGATCTTGAATACCAGTGTCATTTGCCTGTTGTCCGCTGCGGCGCGTCCGCCGTCCTGATCATCGGGCGGACACTACTCACAGGCCACCGCGCAAACAAGCCGGATCAGCAGACTTTCTGCGCGCATGACAAATTCACATGGAAAATGCAAAATAGCGCAGCGTTAGCTCTTCGGAATTCAGTCTCACCAGCCTTATGATGAGACGACACAAGGAACAAGTGACTCGCAATGAAGCTTCGGCCTTTTCTGGTGCCCGTGCTCCTGCTGACCGGCTTCGCCGGTCTCGTCGCATGGCTGTTGCTGATAGAGCCGCCTGCCCCTCCGCAAGAACAGCTTGCCGGGGCGCTCAGGCCCGGCATCAATGACGTCAGCAACGGCCTCGTAGAAACCAGGTTGGACACACAGGAACCCGAGACAGCTGGGTCCGAGAACAAAACCGCGGCCCCGCTTCCCGACAACATTCGCGACGTTTCGCCAGACGGCGTGTCCGCACCTGAGGTGGCCGGTGGCCTGACGCGTATCGAACCTTCCGAACGGTACCAGGAACTCATCAATCCGCCGGTCGAACCGGTTCCGGACGGACCACTGGAACTCCGCCGGGTTCAGGTTCTGGACGGCGGACGCATCCAGTCAGGCAAGCTCGTAGTCACCCTGGCCCATATCGAGCCGATCAAGCTTGATGAAACCTGCGTTGCCCGGCAGGGCGGTCTGTGGCCATGCGGTACGCGCGCGCGAACCTTTCTGCGCGGGCTGATCCGCCAATTCAAGGTAACGTGCGAGAAACTGGCCGAAACCGGGCCGCAGCAGATCGTGGCGACGTGCAAACGCGGCAAGATCGATCTCAGCACGCGCATGGTGCGATACGGATGGGCCGACCCGGCTCCCGGCGCGCCGGAGGGGTTTGAAGACTTCGCCCTTCTGGCGGAACAGAGGAAGCTTGGAAAATGGAGGGACGAGTGGCAGTTGGCCGCGCCGCGGTCGAACTGGGAAGCGGACCCGGACGCGCCCTTGCCTGGCCTGGAGGACCTTGCCCCTGAAATCGTCGAATGGAGCCAGAGCACCGATGCTGATCCGGCTGGCCAACCGTTTTTCGGCGCGGAACCGGATATTCCCGGCGTGCTGCCACAATAATGACGCCGCATTTCCGGCTTCAGCGGAAAACAGCGGGCGCTTTCCTTCGGGGTCCGGGCGGGCGGTCGATCCACACAAGGCGTGAAAAAGGCGGAAACACGGTTTCCGCCTTCGTTTTTTGGCCGGCCTGTCTCAGGCCGCCAATTCGCCTGAAAGCGCCTTGCGGATCATGTCCCGGGTTTCGGCAATTCCGTAGAGCGCCACGAACGATCCGAAACGCGGGCCCTTCTCCTGGCCCAGCAGCAGCTGGTAAAGCGCCGAGAACCAGGAAACCGAAACGCCCGGGCCGCCGTCGGGGCCCTTCTTGTTCGGATCCTGATAGCGTTCGATCGCCCGGGCGACATCGAGAACAGCATCCTGAATGGCGGCACCATCGGCATCGGCCGGCAGCTCTGCCAGCTTCGCGTCCAGTTGCTGAAGGGCTGCGATCTCAACCTCGTCGGGCACCTTGAAGGATTTTGCCGGTTTGACGAAGTCATCGAAGTAACGGATCGCGTAGCCGACGAGCGCATCCAGTTCCGG
>JBCDEN010000483.1:0-3899 GCA_039179715.1 Pseudomonadota bacterium | reverse complement strand
CGTCTATGTACCGAACGGCACGGACTGGTCGGCGACGGCCGTGACCGACTGCACGATTGGCGTCTGCACGGCCCCGGGCAAGCGCGGCCACAAGGCACGGGTCCTGCCGACACCGGAAAAGGTCACGCGCGGCAAGGGCGCTAACACACGCTACATCTTCCCGATCGCCATGGAAGAATCTGACGTTGCCGACAGTCTTCTGGTGACGGAAGTGTTCACACCGCAAGGCAACTGGTCGTCCTATCCGCCGCACCGGCATGACGAGGACAACTATCCGGACATGACCTACCTGGAAGAGACTTACTATCACCGGCTCAATCCGGATCAGGGTTATGGCCACCAGCGCGTCTTCACCGAGGACGGCTCGCTCGACGAGACCATCTCCATGAACAGTCACGACGTGGTCCTCGTCCCGAAGGGGCACCATCCCTGCGGCGCGCCCTATGGCTACGAGATGTATTATCTCAATGTCATGGCAGGCCCCCTGCGCAAGTGGCGCTTCAAGAACCACCCGGACCATGACTGGATTGCGCAACGGGACGCGTGAAGAGTTGCTGGAATGCGCTGGTTCAGCCTGAATGAAGACGGGCCGGCCCGAAAATCGGGCCGGCCCTGCGCTTTGTAGCCATGCGGTTGCTCAATCGAGACCTGAGCGACCGCACGAAATCAGGTGAATTTCTTGATTTCGTTGCTCTTCAGCCGGGACAGGTAGCTTTCCAGCTCCCGCTTGACGATCGGCATGAGAGCGTAAAGCGCCACGATGTTGACAACCGCCATGGCGAAGATCGCAGCGTCGGAGAAGTCGATGACCGGGCCGAGGCTCGCAGCCGCGCCGATCACGACGAAGATGCAGAAGATGACCTTGAAGACCAGTTCCTTGGTCTTGCCCTCACCGAACAGGAAGGTCCAGGCCTTCAGGCCGTAGTAGGACCAGCTGATCATGGTCGAGAAGGCGAACAGCACAACCGCCACGGCCAGCACGTACTGGAACCAACCGAAGGCCGACGAGAAGGCGGCAGACGTCAAGGCGACACCCGAATTCCCGTCCACGGTCTGGATCGCGGAACCGCCTTCGTTGAGCAGATACAGACCTGTTTCCGGATCGGCGACTAGTTGCCCCGTGATGATGATGACCAGCGCAGTCATGGTGCAGATCACGACGGTGTCGATGAAAGGCTCCAGGAGGGACACGAAGCCTTCCGTGATCGGTTCCTTGGTCCGCACCGCCGAGTGTGCAATCGCGGCGGAACCGACACCGGCCTCGTTGGAGAACGCTGCCCGCTTGAAGCCCTGGATCAGGGCACCGACAAAGCCGCCCGCGACGCCAAGACCGGTGAAGGCGCCTTCAAAGATCTGACCAAAGGCCCAGCCGATCTTGTCCGCGTGCATCAGCAGGATAACGAGCGCCGTCAGTACGTAGAGCACGCCCATGAACGGGACGACCTTTTCCGTGACCGATGCGATCGACTTGAGGCCGCCGACAATCACCGCAAAAACGATCGCCGCAAAGATCAGACCCGTGATCCAGCCCGGATAGTCGCCGACCACGTTGGCAATCTGCGCATGCGCCTGGTTGGCCTGGAACATGTTGCCGCCGCCGAACGCGCCCAGGATACAGAAGATCGCGAACATCACCGCCAGGATCTTGCCGGCAGGCAGCCCGCGTTCCTCGAAACCCTTGGTCATGTAGTACATCGGTCCGCCGGAAACCGTTCCGTCCGGATATTCATTCCGGTATTTCACGCCGAGTGTACACTCGGTGAATTTGGACGCCATGCCCATGAGCCCGGCAAGGATCATCCAGAAGGTCGCGCCCGGTCCGCCGATACCGACGGCCACCGCGACACCGGCAATGTTGCCAAGCCCGACGGTTCCCGAGAGAGCGGTTGCCAGCGCCTGGAAGTGGCTGACCTCGCCGGCGTCTTCAGGATCCGAGTAGTCGCCGCGCACCAGCGCGATCGAGTGCGGAAACGCGCGGAACTGGATAAAGCCGAAATAGATCGTGAAAACGGTTGCCGCGACCACCAGCCAGCCGACGATCCACGGAAACGACGTTCCCGGAAACGGGCTGAAGATGAAGCTGACGAACCAGCCGGTTGAATTTGCGAACAGCGTGTTGACCTGTTCGTCGATCGATTGCGCCATCGCCGGCAGCGTGCAGGCAAGGACAATGGAGGCGGCAAGAGCCGCTGCGAAGGATTTTTTCATTTTTCTGAGCCCCTGGAAGTATTTTATGGAACGATGGTGACAGGCACCGGTGCCGCCTGTGCAAGACTTCCCGCGACGGATCCGAAGACCCGGGTGGAAAGCTGAGAATGCCCGGTCCGGCCGATCACGATCTGCTCGACACCGTCCTCGTCGGCAATCTTGATCAGCGTTTCGGCGATGTGGCCGTAGCGCAGCTCGGATGCCGCTTCGACACCATCCTTTGAAAGCTTTTGCATCACGGGATCGAGCACCGCCGTGTGGGCGCGTTCCAGTTCTTCGGTCCTGCGCGCGTGCCGTTCTTCAATCTCGGTCGGCGTCAGGAAGGTGTAGGGCGACCATTCAAGTACATGTGCAATCACAAGCCCCGCTTGACTGGCCTTTGCCAAGTTGACGGCGAAATCGACCGCGTTGTCCGACGCGCCGCTGCCGTCGTAGCCGACGACTATTCTCTTTTTCATTTAGGTTCCCCTTTTCAACGGCCCCATGCCGCAAAGGAAACGATATCTCACGTTGCAAAGGAAAGGTTCTCATTTTTCAATTGAATTCATAAATTTTCTCAATAATTATCGAAAAATCATAAATTTTTCGGAATTCTTACGATGGATCGGCTTGATCAGAAAATACTTTCGATTTTGCAGAAAAACAGCCGCATTTCGATGGCGCGATTGTCCGAGCAGGTCGGACTGTCCCTCTCGGCATGCCACCGGCGGGTCAAACTTCTGGAATCGAGCGGGATTATCGAGGCCTATACGGTCCGTCTGGACAGGGCATCGCTGAACCTTGAAATGCAGGTTTTCATCGAGGTGAAACTGACCAGCCCGCGTCGGGAGGATGCGCTGGCATTCGAGGACGAGATCGCGCGCATGCCCGAGGTCCTGGAGTGTCACCTGATCTCGGGCGAATTCGACTATCTGATACGGCTGATGACGAAGAACACGGCAGCATACGAGAAGCTCTACAGGGGCAGGCTGTCGCAGATCCCCTCCGTCGCACAAATGAAAACCCTCCTCAGCCTCAGCACGGTCAAGGAATTCGAAGGTCTCAATCTGGACGAGACTACGGTGACCGCCGCAGACGGCCACACCGCGTAAGCTGCACTCAGGCGGGCTCGAAGCAGTCCACCAACGCACCGCGATGCTGGATCACCGTTCCGGCCAGCCGCGCACCTGCATCGACGCTGGCCGCGATGTTGCCGCTGACAAGATACTCGGCCAGAAACGCCGCGTTGAAACTGTCTCCCGCAGCGGTCGTGTCGACAATGTTCGTGACCGGCTTGGGCTGAAAAGCCTCCCGGCTTTCCCTGGACGCACAAATGACTTCTTCCGGGCCGTTCTTGACGACGACCATGTCCGCTCCGGCGGCAAGATAGCGGTCGGCGCTCACGTCAGCCACCGGATCTTTGAAATGCGCCAGTTCGTCCTCAAAGGACGGCATGACCAAGTCGCACAGACCCGCCGCCTCCGTGACGCAGGCACGCATGATGTCTTCCGAGTCCCACAGGCGCGGACGCAGGTTCGGATCGAAGGCCGTTTTCGCTCCCCGCGCGCGGGCAGCTTTCAGGGCATTGAAAAAATTCTCCCTGTCCCGCTCAGACAGGATTGCCAGCGTGATACCGCTGAAATAGATCAGCGCAGCATCGCCAACCGCTGTCTGCAGATGATCGAAGTCGGCTGCGAGCTGGCGGGCAGCCG
>JBCDEN010000850.1:0-1624 GCA_039179715.1 Pseudomonadota bacterium | reverse complement strand
TCCCCCGTGGTGTTCTCGTCCGGAGAACCGGTCAGGAGCATCAGCGCGAGATCATGCATCGCCCCGGCGTCTCCAAGGTTCGCCGAACGCAGGAACCAGTCCTGTGCAAGGGACCGGTCCCTGGCCATGAATTCGCCGTCCCGGTAGATCCGTCCAAGCGTCTTGGCAGAACTTGCCGACCCGTCCCGGGCCTTTTGTTCCAGGCCCGCAATCGCGCGGTCCGCCCAGAAACGGGCGCGGTCGGGATCCGGCGTCAGGCCATAACGGCCCGTCATCAGGATACGCGCATAGTTGATGGTTGAGGATGGGTAGCCGGCGATTGCCGCCTGTTCATAATGATGGAAAGCCGCGTTCAGGTCGCGCTCGGCACCGATGCCGCGCTCGTAATGCTTGGCTAGCTGCACATGCGCCTTGGGATAATCCCACTCCAGCGCCTTCATGAACCACTGGAGGGCAATCCCGGCGCACTTGTCTCCGGACGAGCGCTGAAACAGCCGGCCGAGTTCGTAGGCGGTCTCGCCCCGAAACGCGAAGGAGTACCTGACGGCTTCCATGAAGATCAGGCGGGACTGGTCCAGATCGGTGTCGACACCCCAGCCGTTCTTGTAGGCCCTGCCGAGATGAAAGAGCGCAACCGGATGACCGTCATTGGCAAGCTGGGTCAGGATATCGGCAGCTGCTTCCCAGCGGCCGACTTTCTGCAGACCACGGGCCTGCTTGATCATCTCCTCGATGCTCGGATCAATCCGCTCGGATTTCGCCTTGACCGGCGCGGTGTCGGAGGAAAGCGCCACGGCACCGGCTACACCGAACACGGCTCCGAGCAGCAGGCCTTTCCAAAGGAACGATTTCTTGTTTATCCGGGTCATAGCAGCACCTCCAGGGTGAGTTCCGTCGTGGGCCGGCCAATGTCGATTGTGTCCAGCCGCAGGTCATGTTCGTTGCAGGAGCATTCGAGCTCGGCAGGTTTTTCGGGTGAGCGGTTCTGCGCTTCCTGGACCCCTGCCGCCGCGATGGCGCCCATGATCAAGCCGGTTGCGCCAATGAGGGTTTCCTCGAACGGTAAGAACGGTTTAGCCATCAGTCCGCCTCCAGATCCTGCAGGAAACGCCTTCCAGCAATTCGAGCGTGCCTTCCTTGTGGGACTTTGCCGTTTCGGCAGGTGTTACCGGGCAGACCATGTCCTTGCGGCGGCTGGTTGCCAGGGCAACATGCTCCGGATCCTGGTCGATCAGCATCAGAAGCTCGCCGACGATCCGGCGCGCGGGATCGGAACCGAAGTGATAGGCGTCGGTGAAATTCGCCAGTTCACGGGTGAAGGGCGTGTCGAAATCCAGATCCACGACGGGAGCCAGCATCGACAGCCGCTCGCGGAACTTGTGATTGGCGGCCGTCAGACCGAAATCAGAGATCCGGCGCTGCATCTCGGAGATGGTCGGCGGGATCAGGAAAATGAGCTCGACATCGTTGTCGGCAGACCACTCGGCGATGTCCTCGACCATGGTCCACAGCTCATCCGACTGCTTGAAGCGGCGCCAGTCAGCGGCACCGTTTGTGCCGACCTGCTTGGCGAAGAGCTGCGGCAGATCCCGCTCGATGGCGATTTCAGGCCAGTAGCCCGCCC
>JBCDEN010000050.1:0-11609 GCA_039179715.1 Pseudomonadota bacterium | reverse complement strand
TTATGCACCCGGTTCTGAAGAACCGGTCAGGCTCGACTTCTTTGGCGACACGCTGGAATCGATCCGCTCGTTCAACGCCGACACCCAGCGCACATCGAAGCAGTTGAAGCGGCTGGACCTTGTGCCAATGAGCGAAGTCGTCTTGTCGGAAGAGGCGATTTCACGCTTCCGCCGGTCCTATCTTGCGATGTTCGGTGCGGCGAGCCGCGAAGATGTGCTTTACCAGTCGATCAGCGACGGCCGGCGTTATGCGGGCATGGAGCATTGGCTGCCGCTGTTTCACGAGCGGCTTGAAACGCTGTTCGACTATGTCGGCGACACGCCGCTTGTTCTGGACGCAAACGCTGCCGACGCGGTCCGGGAACGGCTTGAACAGGTATCGGAGCATTACACGGCGCGACAGGACGCACGGGAGATGGGGACAAGTTCCGGGACCGTGCCCTATATGCCGGTCGCACCGGAAAAACTCTATTTTTTGGAAAGCGAGTGGACTGCCGCGATCGCGGACCGTGCAAGTGCCGCGCTCGATCCGTTTACGCCGCCTCCCGGAACCGGAAAAACGGTTATCGAACTGGGCGGCAAACAGGGCCGCAGTTTTGCGGCCGAACGTGCCGCCGGTGACGTCAACATTTTCGACGCCCTGACGACCCATGTGCGCGAACTTCAGACTGCCGGCAAACGGACGGTCATCGCCTGCTGGTCCGACGGATCCCGGGACCGGCTCGGGCAAATCCTGGGTGATCACGGGCTTGGCGCGGTTCAGGAAGTCGGCACGCTCAAGGAGGCTGACCAGCTCCCGGCCAGGACCACGGCGCTGTGCGTCCTTGGTATCGAACACGGTTTCGAACTCAAGGATATCGCCTTTGTCGGCGAACAGGACATTCTCGGCGACAGGCTGGTGCGCAAGTCGCGGCGCAAGGCCAAGGGGGCCAATGTCATTACCGAGGCAACAGGCCTGTCCGAGGGCGATCTTGTTGTCCATGTCGAGCACGGGATCGGACGGTTTGTCGGGCTGAAGACCATCGAGGCGGTCGGCGCACCGCATGATTGCCTGGAGCTGCAATATGCAGGTGGTGACAAGCTTTATCTCCCGGTTGAAAATATCGAGCTGCTGTCGCGCTATGGTTCCGAAGACCAGGAAGCACAGCTGGACAAGCTGGGCGGCGGTGCCTGGCAGGCGCGCAAGGCAAAGCTCAAGAAACGTATTCTGGAGATCGCCGATGGTCTCATCAAGACAGCAGCGGCGCGTGCTCTCAAAACCGCGCCTGTCGTGGAAACGCCGGAAGGGGTCTACGACGAGTTCGCCACCCGCTTCCCCTACGAGGAAACCGACGACCAGCTGACGGCGATCGATGCGGTCTTCGACGACTTGTCCTCCGGCCGCCCGATGGACCGCCTAATCTGCGGCGATGTCGGTTTCGGCAAAACCGAAGTTGCGCTTCGCGCGGCCTTCATTGCCGCCATGTCGGGCCGCCAGGTCGCGGTTGTCGTGCCGACCACGTTGCTGGCGCGCCAGCACTACAAGACCTTTTGCGAACGGTTTCATGGCCTGCCGATCAATATCGGTCACGCGTCCAGGCTGGTTCCGGCCAGGCAGTTGACCCTGACCAAGAAGGGCGTTGCCGACGGGTCGGTCGACATTGTTGTCGGCACGCACGCCCTTCTGGGCAAATCGATCAGGTTCCGCGACCTCGGGCTGCTGATCATCGATGAAGAGCAGCATTTCGGGGTCAAGCACAAGGAACGGCTGAAGGAACTGAAATCAGACGTTCACGTCATGACATTGTCTGCAACGCCGATCCCGCGCACGTTGCAATTGGCACTGACAGGTGTGCGCGAGCTTTCGCTGATCGCGACGCCGCCCGTCGACAGGCTGGCCGTTCGAACCTTCGTATCGCCGTTCGATCCGCTGGTCGTGCGTGAGGCGCTGCTGCGGGAGCATTACCGGGGCGGGCAGAGCTTCTACGTATGTCCGAGACTTGCGGATATCGCCGACCGGCTGGCCTTTCTGGAAGAACAGGTGCCCGAGCTGAAGGTTGCCGTTGCCCATGGGCAAATGCCGCCCGGTGAACTCGAAGACGTCATGAACGCCTTTTACGAGGGCAAGTACAACGTGCTGCTGTCCACCACGATCGTCGAATCGGGCCTGGATATTCCAACAGCCAATACGCTGATCGTGCACCGGTCGGACATGTTCGGCCTGGCGCAGCTCTACCAGTTGCGCGGCCGTGTCGGCCGGTCAAAGACGCGCGCTTATGCGCTCTTCACCGTCCCGGCCAGCAAGACGCTCACGGCGACAGCCGAACGGCGCCTGAAGGTGTTGCAGTCGCTTGAAACCCTCGGAGCCGGCTTTCAGCTCGCCAGCCATGATCTGGATATCCGCGGGGCAGGGAACCTGCTCGGGGAAGAACAGTCAGGGCACATCAAGGAAGTCGGTTTCGAACTTTACCAGCAGATGCTGGAAGAAGCGGTGGCCCAGCTCAAGGACGGTGGCGCGGATTTCAGCGAGGAACAATGGTCGCCGCAGATCAACATCGGCACACCTGTTCTCATCCCTGAGGATTATGTTGCAGATCTGCAGCTGCGTCTCCAGCTCTACCGGCGGCTCGGTGATGTCACGGAGGCCGAGGAGATCGATGCGTTCGGCGCAGAACTGATCGACCGGTTTGGCCCGCTGCCGGAGGAAGTCCAGCATCTTTTGAAGATCGTCTACATCAAGGGGCTCTGCCGCAAGGCGAATGTGGAGAAGGTCGATGCCGGTCCAAAGGGCATGGTGGTCAGCTTCCGCAACAGCGAATTCTCCAATCCGGCGGGCCTTGTCTCCTACATTGCGGAACAGGGCGTTCTTGCGAAGATCCGCCCGGACCAGCGCGTCGTGCTAAGCCGGGATTGGGAAAAAACGGATTCGCGTCTCAAGGGCACGGCGACGATCCTGACGAAACTGGCAAAGCTGGCGGCTGCCTGACGCATTGGCAATGGCGGCAGTTCGCCGCCTAGAAGTCCTGCCAACCCTTCTCACCGATCAGCGGGACGAAAGCGACGCCGCCGAGGTCTTCCACGGCAAACTCGCTGTCGGATTTCTTGCGCACCCGGTAAAGGGACTGGGACGATCTGGACTTGCCGGCCGGGATGACCAGCCGTCCGCCGACGCGCAGTTGCTGCTTGTACGCCTCCGGAACAGCTGGTGCTGCCGCGGACACCAGGATGGCGTCGAACGGCGCATCGTCGGGAAAGCCCAGCGTTCCGTCTCCACAATGCACAGTGACGTTCGTGCAGTCCGCCTTCGCAAGTGTTTGCCGCGCGCTTTCCGCAAGCTCGGGAATGCGCTCCACAGTGACCACGCGCTCGCAGAGCTGCGCGAGCACGGCCGCCGCATAACCGGAACCGGTTCCGATTTCGAGTACCCTGTCGGTTTCTTCTAGCTCGAGCCTGTCGCACATCAGCGCGACGACATAGGGCTGGGAGATTGTCTGGTAGTGGCCGATGGTCAGCGGTCTGTCTATGTAGGCGTGCTTTTGCAGGCTGCTCTTAACAAAAAGATGCCTTGGAACCATACGCATAGCTGCAAGAACGCGTGGGTTTTCCAGCCCGCGGCGCTCAATCTGCTCGCGCACCATCGTTTCGCGCTCGCTTTCGATCGGGTCCATTTTATCTCTCCGTAGGTCCCGCAAATTTGGACGCGTTTGAATAACAATCTCAAGACTCTATTAAACCTAACCTTTCATAGTGGTGGCACCAAGCGGCCATCAGTACAGCGTCAAGGTCCTTCAGAGTGCCCCGAGCAGCGACACGTCAGCGTAAGCAATCCTTTCTCCGCCGTCTTATCACGCCTGCAATTGCGATTGCAGCCCTCGGTTATTTCGGGTTCCATGCCATGAGCGGTGAGCTCGGTATGGTCGGGCGCGCCATGATAGAAAGCCAGGTTTCGGAACTGGAATCAGACCTTGAAGAGCTGATTGCCGAGAGGCGGGAGCTGGTTTCGCGCGTCAGTCTGCTGCGCCCGGAAAGCCTAGATCCAGATATGCTCGACGAACGCGCGCGGCTGAACCTCAATCTCGTTCACACGAACGAACTGGTCGTGCTTCGTCCCGGACGCCGTTACGAAGTGAACTGATTTTCAGTTTATTTTTGTGTGTTAACTTACTTCTTGTTAAAATCATAATAATTTCATTTATTCAGTTGCTTAAATCGCTTCGCATGACCCATTAAATATGATTGGATTGACATGTGCAACAGGATAAGTTGCAGCTACATGTCTTAGGGGAAACGTCACGCCGAGAAGAGGGTTATGGCCACAGCATCAAAGACCACTTCCGCTCGCTCCAAGAGCGCCAGCCGGACCCGCAGCACCGCCAAAAAGGCGAAACCTGCGATCGCCGAGTTCGACAAGGACGATGAACTTCACGCTTACCGCGAAATGCTTCTGATCCGCCGATTCGAGGAAAAAGCCGGACAATTGTACGGCATGGGCCTCATCGGCGGATTTTGCCATTTGTATATCGGGCAGGAAGCTGTCGTCGTCGGTATGCAGATGGCCAAGAAGGACGGCGATCAGATGATCACCGGTTACCGCGATCACGGCCACATGCTGGCGATGGATCTCGATCCGGGTGCGGTGATGGCCGAGCTTACCGGGCGTCGCGGCGGCCTGTCCAAGGGCAAGGGCGGCTCCATGCACATGTTCTCCAAGGAAAAGCACTTCTATGGCGGGCATGGCATCGTGGGGGCCCAGGTGTCGCTCGGCACGGGTCTCGGATTTGCCAACAAGTATCGCGAGAATGGCAATGTTTCGATGGCCTTCTTCGGCGATGGTGCCTCCAACCAGGGGCAGGTATACGAGAGCTTCAACATGGCTGAGCTTTGGAAGCTCCCGGTTGTCTATGTGATCGAGAACAACAAATACGGCATGGGCACGAGTGTCTCGCGTGCGTCCGCGACCACGGACCTGTCGCAGCGCGGTGCCTCCTTCGGTATTCCAGGTGAACAGGTCGACGGCATGGACGTTCGTGCAGTCAGGGCCGCGTCGGAAAAGGCGCTCGGCTGGTGCCGCGAAGGCAAGGGCCCTTACATCCTCGAAATGATCACCTATCGGTACCGCGGTCATTCGATGTCGGACCCGGCGAAATATCGCTCCAAGGATGAAGTCCAGAAGATGCGGACGGAACATGACCCGATTGAACAGGTCCGGGCGCGTCTGATCGAGAAAAAATGGGCGTCAGAAGACGACCTCAAGGCGATCGACAAGGACGTGCGTGCCCGTGTTGCCGAAGCGGCTGAATTTGCTCAGAACGATCCGGAACCGGATGCGTCTGAACTCTATACCGACATTCTGCTCTAAGGCCGGGGGACAATATGCCGATTGATATTTTGATGCCGGCGCTCTCGCCGACAATGGAAGAGGGCAAGCTCGCCAAATGGCTCAAGGCCGAGGGCGACACGGTGACCGCAGGCGATGTGATCGCCGAAATCGAAACCGACAAGGCGACGATGGAAGTCGAAGCAGTCGACGAGGGAACGCTTGGCAAGATCCTGGTTCCCGAAGGGACCGACAACGTCAAGGTCAATGAGAAGATCGCAGTTCTTCTCGGTGAAGGCGAAGATGCCAGTGCAATCGATGCAGCGGCTTCAGCGCCTGCTGCCGCGCCTGCTGCTGCACCTGAAGCGCCCAGCGCACCGGCTGCGCCTGCTGCGCCGGTTGTTTCCGAACCGGCTGAAGATCCTGAAATCCCGGCCGGAACAGCGATGAAAAATTCGACTGTTCGTGAAGCGCTGCGCGATGCGATGGCCGAGGAAATGCGCCGCGATGCCGATGTTTTCGTCATGGGCGAGGAAGTGGCCGAATACCAGGGTGCCTACAAGATCACGCAGGGCCTGCTGGATGAATTCAGCGCCAAGCGCGTCATCGACACGCCGATCACCGAACACGGTTTCACCGGCCTTGGTGTCGGTGCCGCGATGGCGGGTCTGAAGCCGATCGTCGAATTCATGACGTTCAACTTCGCCATGCAGGCAATGGACCAGATCATCAACTCGGCGGCAAAGACGCTCTATATGTCCGGCGGGCAGATGGGGGCTCCGATCGTCTTCCGCGGTCCGAACGGAGCGGCCGCCCGCGTTGGTGCTCAGCACTCGCAGGACTATGCCGCCTGGTATGCGCATGTGCCGGGCCTGAAGGTGGTCCAGCCCTATTCGGCAGCCGATGCGAAAGGCCTGCTGAAGGCGGCCATCCGCGATCCGAACCCCGTGATTTTCCTGGAGAACGAAATCCTTTACGGACATTCGTTCGAAATTCCGGATATGGATGACTTCGTGCTGCCCATCGGCAAGGCGAAGATCGAGCGGGGCGGCACGGACGTCACGCTCGTCTCCTGGGGCATCGGCATGACCTACGCACTGCAGGCAGCCGATGAACTTGCCGGAATGGGCGTTTCCGCGGAGGTCATCAACCTGCGCACGATCCGTCCGCTCGATATCGAAACCGTGCTTGCATCGGTCAGGAAGACGGGCCGGATCGTCACGATCGAGGAGGCTTTCCCGATGTGCTCGGTGTCCTCGGAGATCGCCTACCAAGTCCAGGAACAGGCATTCGACTATCTGGATGCACCTATTCTGCGTGTGACCGGCAAGGACGTTCCGATGCCCTATGCGGCAAATCTTGAGAAGCTTGCTTTGCCGAGCGTTCCGGAAGTCATCGAAGCGGTCAAGGCCGTGACGTACACAGCCTGAGGCGAGGGAGACGGACATGCCAATCAATATCACCATGCCGGCCCTTTCTCCGACCATGGAAGAGGGCAACCTAGCCAAATGGCTGGTCAAGGAAGGCGATCAGGTTTCCGCCGGCGATGTCATCGCCGAGATTGAAACCGACAAGGCGACAATGGAAGTCGAGGCGGTGGACGAGGGCACGGTCGGCAAGATCGTGGTTCCCGAAGGCACTGCCGGGGTCAAGGTCAACGCTTTGATCGCGGTGCTTCTGGAAGACGGCGAGGATGCCGGGGCCATCGATACGGCCGCTGCCAGCCCGGCACCTGCCGCTGCGGCTGCACCGGCTGAAGCACCTGCCGAAGCCGCTCCGGCTGCAGCAGCGTCCGCACCGGCCGGTCCGGCACCTGTCGCCAATGACGGATCGCGCATTTTTGCCTCGCCGTTGGCGCGGCGTCTTGCCAAGCTGAACAACCTTGATCTCGCAGCGCTCATCGGTACCGGCCCGCATGGCCGTATCGTCAAGCGCGACATCGAGGCCGCCATTTCGGCCGGAACCGGAAAAGCTGCCCCTGCGGCCGACGCACCAAAGGCAGCTGCGGCTGCACCGGCGCTTGCGGCAGGGCCGTCCGCGGATCAGGTTCTCAATCTGTTCGACGAGGATTCCTACGAACTCGTGCCGCATGACGGCATGCGCAAGACCATTGCGAAGCGCTTGACGGAATCCAAGCAGACGATCCCGCATTTCTATGTATCGGTCGACTGTGAACTCGACGCGCTGCTTGCGCTCCGGGCCCAGCTCAACGGTGCGGCTGCGTCCGACAAGGACGGCAAGCCGGCCTACAAGCTGTCGGTCAATGACATGACCATCAAGGCGCTTGCCCTGGCATTGCGCGATGTGCCGGATGCGAACGTTTCCTGGACCGACGAGAACATGGTCATGCACAAGCATGCCGATGTCGGCGTTGCGGTTTCGATCCCGGGCGGTCTGATCACTCCGATCATTCGCCGGGCGGAAGAAAAATCCCTGTCTGTCATCTCCAACGAGATGAAGGATCTTGGCAAGCGGGCGAAAGAACGCAAACTCAAGCCGGAAGAATATCAGGGTGGTACCACGGCGGTTTCCAACATGGGCATGATGGGCGTGAAGGACTTCTCGGCCGTCGTGAACCCGCCGCATGCAACCATTCTGGCTGTCGGAGCCGGTGAAAAACGTGCCGTCGTCAAGGACGATGCAGTGGCGATTGCCACGGTCATGACGGTGACACTGTCCACGGACCACCGCTGCGTCGACGGTGCCCTCGGCGCGCAGTTGCTTGGCGCTTTCAAGGGCTACATCGAAAACCCGATGAGTATGCTGGTCTGATGCATGCTCTGCGGCGCGGTGCTGATACCGCGCCGTATCTGAACGATGATATCTTTCGCCGGGGAAGAACACCATGGCTGATACCAACTACGATGTGATCATCATCGGCTCCGGGCCGGGTGGTTATGTGACCGCAATCCGTGCCGCGCAGCTTGGCTTAAAGACTGCTATCGTCGAACGTGAGCACATGGGCGGCATCTGTCTCAACTGGGGCTGCATACCGACCAAGGCGCTGCTGCGGTCCGCCGAAATCTACCACTACATGCAGCATGCCAAGGATTACGGCCTATCCGCCGAGAAGATCTCCTTTGATCCCGCGGCTGTCGTCAACCGGTCCCGCGGTGTCTCAGGACAGCTCGCAGGCGGCGTCGGCTTCCTGATGAAGAAGAACAAGGTCGACATCATCTGGGGTGAAGGCAAGGTGACAAAGGCGGGTGAGGTCACCGTGTCCAAGACCTCCAAGAAGGCGATGGAGCCGCAGCATCCCGCGCCGAAAGGCACGAAGGGCGAGGGCGTCTACAAGGCCAAGCACATCATCGTTGCCACCGGCGCGCGCCCGCGCGTCATTCCCGGCATCGAGCCGGACGGCAAGGACATCTGGACTTATTTCGAGGCCATGGTGCCACCGACGATGCCGAAATCCCTGATCGTGATGGGGTCGGGCGCGATCGGCATCGAGTTCGCGTCATTCTACAAGACCATGGGCGCGGATGTGACGGTCATTGAAATGATGCCGACGATCATGCCGGTCGAGGATCCCGAGATTTCCGAACTTGCCAAGAAGCAGATGGAAAAACAGGGCATCAAGTTCCTGCTCGAAGCAAAGGTATCTCAGGTCAAGAAGAGCGCCAAGGGCGTCACGGCGACGGTGGAAACCAAGGATGGCAAGACGCAGGACCTGACGGCCGAGAAGCTGATTTCGGCGGTTGGCGTCGTTGGCAATATCGAGAATCTCGGGCTTGAGGAACTCGGCGTCAAAACCGACCGCGGCTGCGTTGTCATTGACGGCTACGGCCGGACCAATGTGCCGGGCATCTATGCCATCGGCGACGTTGCCGGGCCGCCCATGCTCGCCCACAAGGCGGAGCATGAGGGCGTCATCTGCGTGGAGAAGATTGCCGGCAAGGATGTCCACGCGATGGACAAGTCGATGATCCCGGGCTGCACCTATTGCCATCCCCAGGTCGCCTCCGTCGGTCTGACCGAGCCCAAGGCCAAGGAAGCCGGCTACGACGTCAAGGTCGGGCGTTTCCCGTTCATCGGCAACGGCAAGGCGATCGCGCTTGGCGAGCCGGACGGGCTCATCAAGACAATCTTCGACGCCAAGACCGGGCAGTTGCTGGGCGCGCACATGGTTGGTGCGGAAGTGACCGAGCTTATCCAGGGCTACGTCGTCGCCATGAACCTGGAGACGACAGAAGAAGACCTGATGCACACGGTGTTCCCGCACCCGACGCTTTCGGAAATGATGAAAGAATCGGTGCTCGACGCCTATGGACGTGTTCTGAACATGTAATCCGGCATTGAGGTGATCCCGAGACCACTCGGGATCGTCACGCCAAGCGGAGACGTCGCGGTGTTTGCCTATCTTCTGGATGGATTGAGGTTTGTCTGTCTGGAGGGAAGCTGGTCGCTCAAGCCGCATGAAGCAAAGACCTTGAGCGCGGCTATCGATTGGCTTCCCGCGGACACTGCGGAGCGGGCGCGTCGTCAGCTCTCACAGCGATTTTTCATCGAAAGGCAGGCGGACGGGCGAATTCCCTGTTTCCGCTACTATCGGGAACACGGGAATTGTCTTCTGGGGGAACCGTTTCACGCCGGGACGCATTTCATAAACGTGCGCCTGAAAGCATCGAACAGAAACATCACCGCCAAATGCGTTCTCCACGAGGGGAAGGTGTTCGGTCTTGAGTTTCCAAAACCGAGCCGATTTTTCAAGGACAATGCCGTTGAGGCCGTTGCGGTCAGTTGTGATACCGCAGCGTTCAGCTACACTGAGGTCGTGGACCGGGCGGAGCACGGGTCCGGCAAAATTGACTGACGTGGGAGGGTTGTCATGGATGCAAAGTCAATTCTGATCTGGGTGGCGATCGGCATTATCGCAGGTTGGCTCGCCAGCATTCTCGTCGGCGGCGGCGGCTTGATACGGTATCTGCTCACCGGGATCATCGGCGCATTTGTGGGCGGTTTCATCTTCAAGTTCTTCGGGATTAACATCGATCTCGGCAATCCCTATCTGAACGAAATACTTGTGGCTTCCATAGGTGCCGTTGTTGTCGTGTTGATCGCGCGTTTGCTGGCCTGAACCGATCTCAAGATCGGGGCCTTGAGGTGCAGCGTCTGAAAAGGAACAGGTATGGGGCTCATAATTTCTGCCATCATCGGTCTGGTTGCGGGCGCGGTTGCCCACAGGGTGCTCAACAGCCGCGGCGGGTTTCTCGGCAGCCTCGTCGTTGGTCTGATCGGCGCTCTTTTGGGCGGAGAACTGGCATCGATCCTCAACCTGAATCTTGCAGGTGGTGTTATCGACCGGCTGATCGTGGCCATTGTCGGGGCGATCCTGTTCCTGTTCATCTGGAAAAAGGTCTTCAAGTGACGGCGCGCGGGTTTCTAGAGGCGTATGAAAACGGGGCCTGCCGTTCGCACAGCCCGGAGCAGGAAACCGGCCTGGGAGCATGAGTGGTTGATGGAGAGAAAGCTGGAAACGCCGGACTTCAGGCTTGCGACATACGGAACCCTTTCGCCCGGACGCGCGAACCATGCGCAACTTGCCGACCTTCCGGGACGCTGGAGCGAAGGAAGCGTACGGGGCCGCCTGGTGCAGTCAGGCTGGGGAGCGGCGCTGGGGTTCCCGGGGCTGGTGCTTGATCCCGAGGGGCAGACCATCGAGGTACTTGTGTTCGAGTCACCGGAACTGGTCGAGCACTGGGACCGGCTGGACGCGTTCGAAGGCGAAGGCTATGAGCGTGCCGAGACGCTGGTCCGTACGGAGAACGGCGACGTACCGGCTTTTATCTATGTCGTTTCGGAAAAGCCCCCGCGCTCCGAGATTTCAAGCAACGATCCGGGACCGGCTGTCTTTCCGTTGATCACGACGGACAAGCTGCGATACGCGGACACCGACCGCCAGGGACACATCAACAACGCGGTGTTCAGCACGTTTCTTGAAACGGGACGGGTCGAACTGCTGTTTGGTGACGAACTAATGTGTGAGGGGGCGTCGTTTGTGATCGCAAGGCTCGAACTGGATTTCCTGTCAGAGGTCAACTGGCCGGGGGAGGTGCAGGTCGGCACGGCGGTCAAGGAGATCGGCCGCAGCTCCTTCAACCTCATTCAACGTGTTTATCAGGATGGGAACCCGGTCGCGCAGGCCATGACCGTGATTGTTCAGATGAACGACGAAACGCGGAAGTCGCTGCCCCTGTCTGAAACGGCCCGGCAGCGATTTTCGGAATTGTTAAGGCCTGCACTGATCACATAGCTGACGTGGCACCATTTCACCTTGACCTTTCAAAGGAATAGAGACACTTAAGGCCCATGG
>JBCDEN010000134.1:0-7996 GCA_039179715.1 Pseudomonadota bacterium | reverse complement strand
TTTCGATGAAATGAAGAGGCGGGATATTCCATTTGTGCTACTGAACGGCAGGCTGTCCGACGGCTCAAGGCGGAACTGGTCGCGCATTCCGGAAACGTCGCAATATATTTTCGGCTGTCTCGATGCTGTTCTCGCGCAAATGGAATATCCCGCCTCTTCATTTCATCGAAAAGGCAGGGCCAGATTTCCGATTCAACGACCATCGCCAGATCCGGAGACCAATGAACGAGGAACGTTCCGATGGGCTGTGGAGCGTCATAGGGCACAAACTGGTGAAATGCCCCATCAGGCAGCCTTTTGTCTGCCAATTCCGACGCGGTGACGGTGACGGTGGTCAGAAGCACGTTGCGCCCTTCCCCCGCAAGGGCTGCTATCAGCGGAAGGACAGACATGGTGTCGCCGACGCTTGCGGCATGTATCCAGATCAGGTCGCCGGCCGGGCGTGGACGCGCGCCGGGTCCAAAGCGCTCAACCTTGCGCGCGGGGATTTCCTTCAAGGCACGGCTTCGAAGGGCAAAAAGTACATGAAACAGCGGTGAAACGGCCTGTGCAGCGGCCCGGTAGAGAGTGAGCAGGAATGGGCGTTTTTCAACCATCCGACCTGCCGACCAGATCATAGGCATGCCGGGTGGCTGCATTGAGGCCGTTTTCAACCTCCAAACGACACGCCTCAAGCCCGTCGTCGTCCGCTTCCGCGGGGACCCAGATCAATTCGCCGACGGCAATGCTGCCGCGGCCGAAGGGCAGATTGATGCTGGCCTTGTCCCAGCTATCGAGTTCGATGCTCCGGCTGGTGGCGACGGCGACCGGCAGAATGGGCCGTCCCGAATGCTTGGCCAGTTGCACGATGCCGTCGCCCGCCTTGCGCGACGGCCCTTTGGGAACGTCGGCGGTCATGGCGATGCTGTAGCCGTCCTTCAGCGATCTGACGGCCTCGATGAACCCCCGCATGCCGCCGCGCTTCTTGATCTGGCGCGCGTTGCGCCCACCGGACGCCCTGATCAATCCCAGGCCGAACTTGCTTGCGGCAATCGCATTCACTTCCCCGTCCGCCGACCGGGAGATCATGACCTTGGCGGGCCAGTGCCGAGGCTTCGCGAAAGGCACCATGAAATGTTGTCCGTGCCACATTGCCACGATCACCGGAAGCTGTTTCTCGGTTTCATCGTGCACACCTTCGGGTTCTATGACAAACCGGTTGGTGTGATAGACAAGCTTGAGGTAGGCGGCCATTGCCGAGCCCACGGTTGCCAATACCCAGGGATGGCGGCCAAGGCGTTTGATCATTCTGTTATCGCCTGATGAATTCGTTTCTATTCCGCCGTTTCAGGATCAAGAAGACGATGCATATGCACGATGAAGTACCGCATGTGAGCATTGTCGACGGTTGCTTGCGCCTTGGCTTTCCAGGCCTTGTAGGCTTCCGCGTAGTTCGGGTAGATGCCGACGATATCCAGCTCGTCCAGATCCCGGAACGTCAGCCCTTCGGGGGTTTCCAGTTCCCCCCCGAAAACCAGGTGCAGAAGCTGTTTCGGGGTGTCGCTCTCGCTCATAAGCATCCTCGTTCAATTCGTAAAGCCGCAGCCTGTCAGCGGAGTATGTCTCCGAGAACCGCGCGCACAGGTCCTATAAGCCCGGTCGATGCCGCGATCAATGCCGGGTGGCCTGTCCGTGGACGATTGTAGGTCAAAAGCCTGCCGTTCACGTCCGTCAGGACGCCGCCGGCTTCCTGAACCACGAGATCGGCGGCTGCGAGATCCCAGTCGCTCGGGCCACCGCGCGCCGTGCCGACGTCGATACGACCAGCGGCAACCACAACCAGCCGATAGGCGAGCGATCTCAGGATTTCCGTTTTCTGAAATCCAGCTGCCATCACGTCCGTGTTCGACACAATGGAATGGGGGCCCGTCAATGTTGCTCCGGAAACATCAAGCCGGCCGGAAACCAAAATCGCGCTGCCATTGAGAAACGCACCCCCCCCGGCGCGCGCTGTGAACATCTCGTCCCGGATGGGACAGAACACGGCCCCGGCAAGCGGACGCCCGTCCTCGACAACCGCAATCGAAATCGTCCATTCGTCGCCGCCCGACAGAAAAGCCCGCGTTCCGTCTATCGGGTCGACAATGAAAACGCGCCTGTGGTTCAGCCGTGCGCGGTCGTCAGCGGTTTCCTCGGACAGCCACCCGTAGTCCGGGCGCTCCGTCAGAAGACGGTCGGCCAGGAACCGGTCGACGGCAATGTCCGCTTCGGAAACGGGTGACTTGTTTCCCTTGAACCAGGTCTCGAGACCCTGGCCAAAGTAACTGAGCGCCAGTTCCCCGGCCTGGCGCGCTGCGGCTTCCAGAAGGTCGATGTCGGCTTCCGGTGCCTGCTCGCGGCTATCCTGATCAACTTCCGGCAAGCGCCATTCCTTCGATCATGACGGAGGGGGTCGCTGCCGAATAGCGGTTGTCGAGATCACTGCCGGGAACCAGCCGCTTGAACATGTCGTTCAAATTACCGGCAATCGTGATTTCGCTGACAGGTTCGACGATGTCGCCATTCTCGAACCAGAACCCTGCAGCGCCGCGCGAATAATCGCCGGTGACACCATTGACGCCGTGACCGATCAGATCGGACACCAGAAGGCCGCTTCCGGCTTCCGCCATCAGTGCTTGCAGCGATTTTTCACCCGGCATCAAGGTGATATTGGTGGCGCCGGGCGACGTGCCGCTGCCGCTGCGATGTGCCCGGCCATTGGGGGACAATCCCAGTTCGCGTGCGGATGCACCATCCAGGAACCAATGCTGCAGGACACCGTCCTCGATCATGTTGAGCACGGAGGCAGCGGTGCCTTCGCCATCAAACGGGCGCGTTGCGGCGCCCCGGCGCTTGAACGGATCGTCGACCACCCGAATGCCCGGTGCAAACACCGCTTCACCCATGCGGTCCTTCAGAAAACTGGTCTTGCGCGCAATCGACGCACCGTTGATGGCACCGGTGAGGTGACCGAGAATACTGCGCGCAGCGCGTGACTCATAAATCACGTTGGTTGTTCGCGTGGAGAGCTTTTGGGGGTTCAGGCGGCGAACCGCGCGCTCCCCGGCCCTTCGGCCAATGTCAGCGGGGCTTTCGAGATCCTCGAAAAAGGTCCGGCTGTCGAAGTCGTAGTCGCGCTCCATTCCGGTGCCGTCGCCTGCCACCGCCGTCATCGACATGCCATGGCGGGAGGTCATGTAGGCGCCTTCAAACCCGTGGCTCGTCGCCAGCACCACGCCCGCAAGACGCCAGGAGGCACCTGCGCCACCGGATTTGCTGACGCCCGGCACAGCCAGGCCCGCGGCCTCCGCTTCCAGCGCGATTTCCGTGAGAGCGTCCGCAGTCATTTCCTTGCTGTCCAAAAGCTCCAGTGCCGGCAAGTTCCTGACAAGCAGGCCATCGTCGGCCAGGCCCGCATAAGGATCTTCCGGAGCGACGCGCGCCATGGCAACGGCGCGTTCGGCCAGCGTATCGGGATCATCAAGCTGATTGGCAGAGACGGCTGCGGTCTTCCTGCCGACGAACACGCGCAGGGTCACGTCATCGCCTTCGGCCCGCTCTGTCTCTTCGACCTTGCCTTCGCGGACATCAACCGAAAGGGACACACCCGTCACGGCAACGGCATCGCAGGAATCCGCACCGGCCTTTCTGGCCGCTTCGACGAGACGCACCGCGCGCGACTGCAATTCGCTCTGATCAATCATTTCCGACATACATTCCGCCTTGATGTGACTGTTGCGGTCAGCCCGCTCCGGCTGTTGTTTACGCCCAGCACGGTGGCTCCGCAACAATTTGAGGACACTGCATTACATAGTGGCCTTGCCAGCGTATTGAACCGTTGTTGAAAATTCGGTTTCGGCTCAGTTCGGACACAGGCATGAACAGATCGTTTCCAACCTGCTTACATTCCGGTAACCCTTTTTGAAATCACAGTTTTTTAACTCTATCTCTTAAGTGGTTCACGACTTTTCTCAGATAGATTCCACCGCATCAAGAGACCAAAAGGTCCGACGGAGAGTCATTTGAGACGTCAAACAGAAATACAGGTGCCGGCGGCAACCGGGAATGATGCAGAAACACAACTGCACCCCGGTTGCCTTCCGGTTCAATTCTCGCAAAGACTCGAATCCCGTCCCGGAACCCCTTCGCTTCCTGCCGACATTTTTCTCGATCAGACACGTGTCGTCTACAAACGCCGCGTTGCCGGCGTGCCAGTCAACGTCGTCGTGCCGGTCAGTGGCTTCGACGGCGTCATGGTGCGTATCGTTCCCGGCCGGGCAGCCGGCAGCATTGTGACGGCTCTGATCCTCAAGCATCCCGACAGCGCATTGTCGATCACGCTCGCGGAAACCGAGCATTCCGACGAGCTTGCGATCCTGTGGAGCCGATGGGCGCACACCTTGAAGCTTCCCATGCTGGTCTGCGATCTTGGTGGTGACGTCAAACCGATTGACGCCTACAGCGCGACGTCTTCGGACCAACCCGCGCCGCGCCGCAAGCTGCGCCTGCTGACCGGACGCCGCCCGCGTTTCCTGAACAAGCGGTCGACCGGAAGAAAAGACGGAACGGCGGACAATTTCGCGCATGAACGCGAAATCATCGCCCGTACCTGACGACAACACCGATCCCCCATTTCCAATCAGTTTTCTAAAGCGCCGAGCCGATCAGCGCATCGGCAACGAAACCGGAAAACACGATCCAGCCATATGTGCTGTTGGAACGAAACAGCTTCAGGCACTGGTCGCCATCGTCGATATCCAGGACGACAACCTGCCAAAGCAGATGAATCGCACCGGCCAATATTCCGGCAAAGGCAGCCGGACCGGCATCTGCAAACACAGCGGCGAGACCGAACAGCACGGTCGCGAGCGTATACAGCATGATCAGTGCGGGCTTCGTGTGCGATCCGAACAGGCGCGCCGTGGACCGGACGCCGACGAGTGCATCATCTTCCTTGTCCTGGTGCGCGTAGATCGTGTCGTATCCGATGGTCCAGCACACGCCTCCGAAATAAAGCAGAACCGGTGTCAGCGCGAGCGACCCGAATTCCGCGGCCCACCCCATCAAGGCCCCCCAGGAAAACGCGAAACCCAGAAACAGCTGCGGCCAATCGGTAACGCGTTTCATGAAGGGATAGATGGCGACCGGCAAAAGCGAAGCTATTCCGAGCGCGATCGAGAACATGTTGAACTGAATGAGAACGAGGAAACCCAGCAGCGCCTGTGCAACGAGAAAGATCTTGGCCTGCGTCCTGGTCACCTGTCCGGCCGGGATCGGGCGTGAACGCGTCCGCTCCACTTTTGCATCGATATCGACGTCAACGATGTCGTTGTAGGTGCAGCCGGCACCGCGCATGGCAACCGCGCCGACGAAAAACAGGACGAGGTGCCAGATGTTCGGGACTGCGTTTCCCGCAGCGATTGCCGCAAGCGCAGCCGACCACCAGCACGGCCAGAGCAGCAGCCACCAGCCGATCGGGCGTTCCCATCTGGCGAGCCGCGCGTAGGGACGCAACCCGGCCGGCAGTTTCGTGTCGACCCAGTGCTGCTTGACCGCATCCGCAACCGGTCCGGTGTCTCTGGTGGAGAAAAACATAAGTTGCCCTTTTTCAATCCTGGTCTTCTACCCGAATTTCGCGGCGGATGACATCTTGCAAATGGTCACAGCACGCTCAAAGACCCTGGCGCACGTCTTCGGCCCGGCGCGTTTGCGGCAGGCGGTGCTCCGTGATAGACCGCGATTTCACATGGTCGACTCAGGTCAAGCCCGGTCGGCCCGATCGTCCGTTTGAAGAGATCCGCTTGACATGAAACTCCTGCTTATCGGCTCCGGCGGCCGTGAACACTCTTTGGCATGGGCACTTGCCAGGTCCCCGAAGCTGACAAAGCTCTTTGCCGCTCCCGGCAATGCCGGGATTGCCGATCTGGCGGAAATCGTGCCGCTCGACGTCGCCGACCATGAAGCCGTCATCTCGTTCTGCAGGTCGAATGCGGTCGATCTTGTCGTGGTCGGGCCAGAAGCGCCGCTTGTGGCAGGTCTTGTCGACGACCTGGACGCCGCGGGCATCAAATCGTTCGGTCCGACAAAGGCCGCGGCCCAGCTGGAGGGGTCAAAGGCGTTCACCAAGGGCGTCTGCGACGAGGCCTCCATTCCAACCGCTGCCTACGGCCGCTTCACCAACCGCAAAGACGCGCTCGCCTATCTTCGGCAGGAAGGCGCTCCGATTGTCGTGAAAGCGGACGGTCTCGCCGCCGGAAAGGGTGTGGTTGTCGCCATGACCCTTGCCGAAGCAGAGGAGGCCGTGACAGCCTGTTTCGACGGCTCGTTCGGCGACGCCGGTGCGGAAGTCGTTATCGAGGAGTTTCTCGAGGGCGAGGAAGCCAGCTTTTTCGTTCTGTCGGACGGGGTGAACGCACTCCCGCTTGCGACCGCACAGGACCACAAGCGCGCTCACGACGGCGACGAGGGGCCCAACACCGGCGGAATGGGGGCCTATTCGCCCGCTCCGGTCATGACACAGGAGCTGGTCGACCGGGTGATGGCGGAGATCATCACGCCAACGGTTGCAACCCTGGCCGCGCGAGGAACTCCCTTCAAGGGCGTGCTTTATGCAGGGCTCATGATTACCGGCGACGGCCCCAAGCTGATCGAATACAACACGCGTTTCGGGGACCCGGAATGTCAGGTCCTGGTCATGCGCCTGAAGAGCGACCTTCTGGACCTTATCCTGGACAGCGTCGATGGACGCCTCGCCGAGGCCGATGCTCAATGGCACGAAGAAGCCGCGCTGACGGTTGTCATGGCCGCAAACGGGTATCCGGCAGGATATAAAAAGGGCACGGAAATCCGCGGCCTGGAACAGATGGGATCGGACAGGCTGCAGGTGTTCCATGCCGGAACGAAACGCGACAACGGACGCCTGCTCGCCAATGGGGGCCGGGTGCTGAACGTGACCGCGCTCGGCAACTCGGTCGCGGACGCGAAAACAAATGCCTATGATGCGATCGACAAGATAGACTGGCCGGACGGGTTCTGCCGAAGCGATATCGGGTGGCGCGCGATTGCGCGCGAAGCCAAGGGTGAAGACTGACGAACACGGATCTGACATGCGCCCCCTGCCCGGGCAGAAGCAGCCGTGGCGGGATTGCTCGCACGGCGACATGTCATCGCCAGACTGTGTTTCCATCAGCATCGGGGATTTGAGTTGAATACCGACCTGCCGGACCTTTTTCCGAATTTCGACACCAAGATCGTGCACGCGAAAAATGTGGATTTTTTCTGCCGGATCGGTGGATCGGGGCCGCCGCTTCTGCTCCTGCACGGCTATCCTCAGTCCCATGTCATCTGGCACAAGATCGCACCGGACCTTGCTGCGCGCTTCACGCTGATCATGCCGGATCTGCCCGGTTACGGGCAGTCTTCCATCCCGCCGAGGTCAGCCGATCACGCGCCTTACTCCAAGCGAAGCTGGGCGGCGGCGATCAACGAGATGATGCGCAACCTGGGTTATGAGACCTTCTTTCTGGCAGGACATGACCGGGGCGCACGCGTCGGCTACAGGCTCGCGCTTGATTTTCCCGGCGCGGTCGACAAGCTGGCGGTGCTCGATATCCTGCCGACGTCGGATTACTGGGACCTGATGGACCGCGGCTTCGGCCTCAAGATCTATCACTGGATGTTCCTTGCCCAGCCCTTCCCGTTCCCGGAAAAGATGATCGCGGCCGCGCCCATTCGTTTTCTGGAGCACACGCTCGCCAGCTGGACAGCGGCGAAAACCCTCGATTGCTTTTCGGATGGTGCGCTCGAACATACAAGGGATTGGTTCTGCCGGCCGGATCGGATTTCCGCGAGCTGCGAGGACTACCGTGCCGGCGCGACCATCGACTATGCGCACGACACGGCCGACAAGGACGCCGGAAGGACGATTTCGGCCGACGTGCTGGCGCTGTGGGGCAGCAAGGGCATCGCCTCGAGCGTC
>JBCDEN010000276.1:0-5933 GCA_039179715.1 Pseudomonadota bacterium | reverse complement strand
TTGCGGCAAAGTTTTTTGAGCTTGGTTGACGGTGTGGATGACAACAGCAATGGGAGACCTCAAGACCCTGAAAAACATCGCCTTTCCATGCATTGCCAAAGCCGCTCGCAAAGCGGGAAACCTGCATCGCATGGGTGGGGACGGCCGCACGATCGCTGCGGCCAGGCGCAGGCTTGCCCAGCGTCGCGCGCGTACCGCCTCCCCCTGAGGTGCGGCATGCAGCGAAGCTTCAATGCATGTGCCAGCGAAGCCGCGCATCCTTCGAGACAGCGCTCACGCGCTTCCTCAGGATGAAAGCCCTGAGACCTGGTTCAGCCGCGCTTGCGCAATCTCTCCACCTGCCGTCATTGCCAGGATTGATCTGGCAATCCATGCCGCGACCGGTGCAAACACATGCCCCATACCGGTTGGTACCCGAACGGCATGGATAACATGGTCGTGCACACTGCTGTCCGGTTTAGAAAGTTCTGTCGAACTTATGCACTTGCAAAAGTAGCATCATTCCTTGCGGTGCCAATTCGGGATACAAAACAGTTTCCCCGATTTGTCGTCCCGGTTTGCCGCGACAGCCGCAAGACCGGGACGCTGGCCAGCAAATCGCAGGAAACCAGTTCAGCAAAAAAAAGCGCGCCGTCATGGGGCGCGCTTTCGTTTTCCGGAGAACCCCGGGTCTATTGTTCGGTGATCCGACCGTCCGTATAGGGCGCATAGCCGCCCTGTTCGGCGATGAAATCGGCCACGACAACCTCCAGTCCCGGACCATAGTCGTAGGCATTCATGCCGTTTTCGGCGAAGACCTTGTAGCCGTCGCCGCCGCCGCGCATGTAGTTGTTGGAAACAACGCCGTAGACCTTGTCCGGATCAAGCGGCACCCAGTTGCCGTCTTCCATGACCTCGACCAGCAGCACACGGCCCGCACCCGGGTCCTTCTTGCGGGTCCAGGAATATTTCAACCCGGAGACCTGCGGGAAGCGCCCGGCGCCTTCCTCAACCTGCGAAACCCCGTTTTCCAGCGCCGCAACAACATCCGCGCCTTTCAGCTGGAACGTGGACAGCGTGTTCTGGAACGGCAGGACCGTCAGGACCTCGCCCATGGTGACTTCGCCGCCGTCAATGGAGGCACGCAGGCCACCACCATTCTGGATCGCGATCTGGACGCCCTGATCCTTCACGCGGTCGAGCATCGCATCGGCCACGAGATTGCCCATCTGGCACTCGCCGGCGCGGCAGGAACCACGATCGCCGTCAATCGCACCTTCGCTCGAGCCGATGACCTTGGCCTTCAGTTCCTCGATCGGCGCGGCAAGTTCGGCGACGCGGGCCGCAAAGCCCTCATCCGGCGCTACGGAAGCATCCAGCAGGATGGGTTCGCCCTCGGCCTTCACAAGATTGCCGTCATCGTCCCAGGTCACGTCCAGTTCGCCAAGGAACTTGCCATAGGCATAGGCCTGGACAATCGGCACCTCTTTACCGTCGGGATTGGTCACCAGAACCGGATACGACCCGGATGCCCTTTCCTGGGTGTTGGACAGCAGCGTGTGCGAGTGCCCGCCGACGATTACGTCGATGCCGGGAACCGCAGCGGCGATCTCCATATCGCGCGGCAGGCCCATGTGGGTCACCGCGATGATCTTGTTGATACCGGCCGCCTCCAGACCCTCGACGGCACCCTTCAGGTAGTCTTCGGCCTGGATGAAGCGGACATTGTCGCCCGGCGAGGACGTTTCGGAGGTGTCCTCGGCCAGCGCCGAGACAATGCCGATCTTCTCGCCACCCCGCTCCAGGATGAGGATGCCGGGAACCTTGTCCTTCAGCGCCGGTTCGCCGCTGACATCGATATTGCCGGAAATGACCGGAAACTCGGCCTTGTCGATGAATTTCGCCAGCACTTCAGGGCCATCATCAAACTCGTGATTGCCGACCGCCATGGCATCAAGACCAAGGCCATTGGCAAATTCCACTGCGGCATCGCCCTTGTAGGTGGTGTAGAAGAGAGAGCCCTGAAACTGGTCGCCGGCATCGACGACGATCACGTTCTTGCCCTCGGCCTCAAGCTCCGCGCGCCGCTGATCGAGCATGGTCTTGATCCGGGCGATGCCGCCGAAACACTTTCCTTCCGCTTCGTCCTCGGCACCGCAGGTTGAATCGTATTTGTTGATCGATTCAATGCGTGAGTGGAGATCATTCAGATGCAATATGGAAAGCGAAAAGTCGGCATATGCCGCCGTCGACAGGCCTGTCGACAGACACAGCGCCGAAGCGATCAGAAAATGGTTCTTCATCGGACCCTCGCCCTTGATTCTGTTTGTTTGCTCAGAGGCACCTGTACCTCACGGTCCCGAACTCCAGCGTCACAGCGAAGCCTCGCCGCCTGCGCGCGCAATGTCTGCCATGACCGGAAGCTGGGGACCGACTGGCCGGTGGTGCCAAATCTTCGAACAGATTGTCTGCAACCGCAAGCGGTCATGGCGCCAAGACGGAAATAAATTTAGCCGCATAATTTCGCATGCAGCGCTCACGGCGCGTGACACGCCGTCAAAACCATTGGCGCTCCGGGTGTTGCCCCGATCTCAAGAAGCAAACAGGGCGTTGCACGCCGAGATCAGTCGTCCGGAAAATTGCTTTCGTCGATATCGTCCGTGTCCACGACCGGGATCGTGTAGCCCTCGGTGAACCAGCGGTTCAGGTCGATCTTCGCGCAACGGTCCGAGCAGAAGGGATAGTCCTCCCGCGTGGAGAGTTTCGAACAGATCGGACACGGGCGCATGCGGCGCACGGATACCTTGTCATCACTCACGGATAGGGGCCTCGCTGTCTTGGTGCAACCACCGGGCAAAACTCAGGCTGCGGCCGTCGCCCAGCCCTCGTGCACCGGATAGCCGGCCGCGGTCAACAGGTTGACGGTTTCGACCAGCGGCAATCCGACAACGCAAGGGTAGGAGCCTACGAGCTTGACCACAAAACTGCCTGCGAGCCCCTGAATGGCATAGCCGCCGGCCTTGCCGCGCCATTCACCGGACGCAATGTAATCATCGACATCCTTGCGCGACAGGCGTTTGAAACGAATGCGCGTTTCTACCAGCTTGGACCGCACCTTGCCATTGGCCTCGGCAACGGCAACGCCAGTGAAAACACGATGTCCGCGTCCGGAGAGCATGGACAGGCACATGAGGGCCTGCTCCGTCAGTTCCGCCTTGGGCAAGGCGCGCCGTCCCACCGCAACCACCGTGTCGGCCGCGAGCACGATGCCACCTTGCGTCTCCTGCAGGGCATCGGCGGACTGGCGGACGGTTTCCGCCTTGGTTCTGGCCAGTCTCAGCGCGAGGCTGCGGGGCGTTTCGTGTTTTTTGGGTGTTTCATCGATGTCGGCCGGCATGAGATGATCGGGATCAAGGCCGATCTGCTGCAGCAGCGCAAGGCGGCGCGGAGAAGCAGAAGCCAGAATGAGCTGAGGAGCATCGGTCATGTGGGAAGGAACCTTGCAGCCGGCATCACAGTCAGAGCCGCTATTTGAAGCGGTATGTGATCCGCCCCTTGGTGAGGTCGTAAGGGGTCATTTCAACGAGAACCTTGTCGCCCGCCAGAACGCGGATCCGGTTCTTGCGCATACGCCCTGCAGTATGGGCGATAATCTCGTGATCGTTTTCCAGTTTTACGCGGAACGTGGCATTGGGCAACAGTTCCGTTACGACGCCCGGAAACTCCAGAGCTTCTTCTTTGGCCATTTGATATCCTGATTAAAGCGGGCCCGGCCCGCGGGTGCGGGGGAAACTAACGGATTAGCACCGGAAAGTGAACCTTTCTTTCCGTTCCTTACAAAAAAGAAATTCAGTCTGCCGCGGTCGGCGACCAGTCGAGGCGTTTCTTGATACGCATCATCAGCTGATCGCGTACGGCGCGGTATTCATTGAGGATCTGCTCGCGGCTTCCGGTCGCCAGTGTCGGGTCGAGGGTCGGCCAGTATTCCACGTCAACGGCCTCCGTCCGGGTCATCTCGAGCGCCTTGTGGTGCGCTTCCGGTGCAAGCGAGACAATCAGGTCAAAGCCCGATTCATCGAGTTCCTCGAAGGTCTTTGGCTGATGCCGGCTCATGTCGATGCCGATCTCCGACATGACCGCATCCACAAACGGGTCGGTCTTGCCCTCGCGGACGCCGGCAGAGCGCACATAGATCCTGCCCGGAAACAGTTTTTGCGTCAGCGCTTCGGCCATGGGCGAGCGAACGGAATTCATCCCGCAGGCAAACAGAACCGCAGTCGGACGGAGGCCCGGCCCGGTCACCTGTGTCAGCCTTTCCAGTGGAGGGCATAAACGAGCGTGAACAATCGCCTTGCCGTTTGCATGTCCACGTCGATCTTCCCTTCGAGGCGCTCCATCAGGATCGTCGATCCCTCATTGTGAACTCCCCGCCGTCCCATGTCGATCGCCTCGATCTGACTGGGCGTCGCGTGGCGGATGGCCTCGTAATAGCTCTCGCAGATCAGGTCGTAATCCTTGACGATCTTGCGCAGCGGCGAAAGAGACAGAACGTGCGTGACGACATCCTGCTCGTCTTCCGTCTTGATACGAAAGACCAGCCGCTTTTCGACCACGGCGAGATCGAGAATGTATCTGGTGGCCGGATGTCCGACGGGCTGGAAGCTGTTTTCCTCGATGAGATCGTAGATCGCAACGGCGCGATCATGTTCCACTTCCGGTGTCGAACGCGCGATCGAGGCCTCGTCCAGGACAACGTCGACCAATCGCCCTCCAGCGGATTGCGAACTGGTGTCCGGTTGCATATCGCTCATGTGCGAGAAACCTCTTTGCTCCCGGTTACATGTTCAATCTGATGGAAACAGAGCGCGCGTGCGCCGACAAGCCCTCAGATTCACCCAGCGTCATCGCTGCCGGGCCAAGAGCCCGCAGACTATCCGCATTACATTTCAGGATCGAGGTGCGTTTGACAAATTCCAGGACGGAAAGACCTGAGGAAAACCGCGCCGAGCGCGCCGTCGGCAGCACGTGATTGGATCCGCCGACATAATCGCCGATCGCTTCAGGCGTGTAATGCCCCAGGAACACCGCGCCCGCATTGCGGACCTTCCTGAGCAGATCCTCCGGCTCGGCAACCGCGAGTTCCAGGTGTTCGGGTGCAATCCGGTTGGCAAGCGGCATGGCGGCCTCCAGATCCTCTACCACGATAAGGGCGCCGAAATCCTCCCAGCTCGCCCGCGCGACCTCTTCACGCGGCAGCATCTTAAGCTGCGCCTCGACCGCTTTTTCCACCTGAAGTGCCAGATCAGCGCTGTTCGTGATCAGGATCGATTGCGCGGCCGTGTCGTGTTCGGCCTGGGCAAGCAGGTCCGCCGCGATCCAGTCCGGGTTGTTCTCGCCGTCTGCAACGATCAGAACCTCGGACGGTCCGGCGATCATGTCGATGCCGACCGTGCCGAACACCCGGCGCTTTGCGGCAGCGACATAGGCATTTCCCGGTCCGACGATCTTGGCCACCGGGGCGATGGTTTGCGTCCCGAACGCCAGCGCGGCAATCGCCTGTGCACCGCCAATCCGGAAGATTTCCGTAACGCCCGCCACCTTTGCGGCCGCGAGAACCAGCGGGTTGAGCACCCCTTCGGGGCTCGGCACGACCATGACGATGCGCTCCACGCCGGCAACGCGCGCCGGAACCACGTTCATGAGAACCGAACTCGGGTAGCTCGCCAGTCCCCCCGGCACATAGACCCCGACGGCCTCGATCGCCGTCCAGATCGAGCCCAGTTCCACACCGAGCGCATCCCGGTATCGGTCATCCTGCGGCATCTGGCGCTTATGGTGTGCGGTGATCCGGTCATGCGCGAGCTGCAAGGCCTCCAGCGTTTCCGCCGGAACCTCGCTGACGGCCCTGTCAATCTCTTCTTCGGTGACAGTCAGCGCTGCCATGCTTGCCGCGT
>JBCDEN010000787.1:0-2068 GCA_039179715.1 Pseudomonadota bacterium | reverse complement strand
TTCGCGGGCGCGCAGATCCTCCGGCAGGTCCTCGACCTTGCTGCGCTTGCCGATGGCGATGGCGATTTCGGCCTTGAAGCGGGCCGGCACGCCGAGCGTTTCGTGGATGTCGTCGCGCAGGATCCCGGCCATGGCATGGCTGTGATAGCCCATCCCGGTCGCCTGAAGGGCCGCGTTTGCCCAGGCGGCACCGGCGTCGAAGGAATGGGTGCCGCTTTTGCGGTTCGGTTTGCCGTCCTTGCCGTCCACCTCCGTGTCGGAGAACAGGAACAGCAGCGCGGAGGCATGTTGCGCCCAGTCGCGATTGAACGGGTTCAACAGGCTGACCAGGGTGTCCCAGCGCTCACCGTTGCGCCGGGCGTAGACAAAGCGCCAGGGCTGGATGTTGAAGGCGGACGGGGCCCAGCGGGCCGCTTCCAGAATTGTCTTCAGCTCCGCTTCGGGCATGTCGGAACGGTCAAAAGAGCGGGGCGACCATCGATTGACAATCAGGTCGTGAACGGGGTGGTCGGGCGTGCGGGCAGTCATCAGTCTTGTCTCCAGAATTCTTCCGGGCTTCCATGGCATTTCGGAAAAAAGCGCGGATCGCCTTTTCTGCCTTTCGGCTACGTCCTGAACGCAAAGGACGACGGCGTGTTGCGACGTTTCCCGATAGGCTCTACCTGCCCGGTCGAACAGGAGATAGTCTCTTTTTATCTTGATATCAAGATACTTTTTATAAAGATAATTTATCCGCTCTGCATGGCCGGCTCATCTTTTGCCGGATTGACGGCCGGAGCGGGCGCAGATGCCAATGCCGGTGCTGGTGCGACAAGGATAGCGGAGAGCACAAGCACCGCACAGACGAGTTCCAGAGCACCAAAGGCCTCACCGAAGACGAGCCAGCCGATCAGGAACATGGTCGGCAGTTCGAAGCTTCCAGCCGCCGCGGTTCTCATCGGACCGATCTTCTGGCACGCGATCGTGTACATGATTTGCGGTATCAGCGCGGTGACAAGACCCATCAGCACGATCAGCCAGAGTTCGTTGGAAGAGGACGGCAGGACCGAGCCGCCGCCTTCAAACAGCGCAAGCGGCAGCAGGCCCGCAATGGCCCCGATCAGGGTGCAGACGGCGCGCTCCAGCGGATTGAGATCACCGCCCATGCCGCTGAGCACGACGATCAGAAAGCCGAAGGCAATCGGGGCCGGGATGGCCCATAAAAGGGCTGCAAGCGCGTCAGGCGACAGCGCCGCCGGGTCGAGAAGAAGGGCTGCGGCACCAAGCACGAGGCCGATGGCCGCAAAGGTCCGCCAGTTGAGCGCCTGTTTCAGAAGCACCAGTGCGAACAGGGCCGCAAAAGCCGGGTAGGACATGTAGACAACACCGACAGCGGCGAGCGGCGCGTTGCTGATCGCTTCCAGATAGCCGATCACACTCAGGCCGACGACCGCACCGGCCCCGGCAAGCAGCAGGGCCTTGCCGCGCTTGTGGCGTTCGCGCGGCAAGAACGGGAGAAGCACAAGCACCGATATGACATATCGGTAAAGCGCAATCGTCGCCGGGCCCGTGCCCAACCCCTGAAGCTCGCGAACAAAGACAGGAACGAGACCGAAGCCGACCGCCGTAATCACGATGACAAGTGTTGCAGCGGCGGGACTGAGATCGAAACGGGGCAAGGTGAAGCGTGACATGGCTCTTCGATAACGCGCATCGACGTATAAATAAAATTCTTAGTTTTCATTCTCTTCATGAAATGATTTCATAGGCATATGATACCGAAACTCGCCATTCATCACCTCACGCTCCTTACCGCCCTCAGCGAAACAGGCAGCATGACCGTTTCCGCCTCGCGCCTTGGCATCACCCAGTCCGCCGCCTCTCACAGGTTGCGCGAGGCAGAGCGCCGGATCGGCGTGGCCCTTGTTCAGCGCGGAGATACCGGATTGCAGCTGACACCGGAAGGCGAACGTGTCAGGCGTCTCGGGGAGAGTTTCCTTGCAGAGCTTTTCCGGCTGGAACAGGACATTGAAGCCTCCGCGCAGGAAAAGCGGCTGCTCGTCCGGCTGGGACAGGCGACCTACAGCCG
>JBCDEN010000544.1:0-3467 GCA_039179715.1 Pseudomonadota bacterium | reverse complement strand
TTTTTGTGGAGCTGATCGGCGGCGAATCCGGCGCGGCCGAGGACAGCGTCCGCGCGGCTCTGGAGCGCGGTATCCATGTCGTGACCGCGAACAAGGCCCTGCTGGCCCGCCACGGCGTGGAACTCGCTGAACTGGCCGATGCCAACAATGCCGCCTTGAACTATGAGGCGGCTGTTGCGGGTGGCATCCCGATCGTCAAGACGCTGCGCGAATCCATGGCAGGCAACGATGTAAGCCGTGTTTACGGGATCTTGAACGGAACGTGCAATTACATCCTCACACGCATGGAAGCGGAAGGGATCAGCTTCGAGGATTGTCTCGCCGACGCGCAGCGTCTTGGATATGCCGAAGCAGACCCGACCTTTGACATTGAGGGCAACGACACCGCGCACAAGCTGGCGATCCTGACCAGCCTTGCATTCGGGACGAAGATTTCGGGCGACAGCATTTTCATGGAAGGCATCACCTCCATAACCACGGCAGATATTCAGGCAGCGGACGAACTCGGATTTCGCATCAAGCTGCTGGGCGTCGCACAGCGCACCGACTCGGGGATCGAGCAGCGCGTTCATCCGACAATGGTGCCGAAATCCTCTGCGATCGCCCGGATTGACGGCGTTCTGAATGCGGTTGCCGTTGATGGCGACTTTGTTGGCGAGATCGTGCTTGTCGGTCCGGGAGCGGGAGGAAACGCAACAGCATCTTCCGTTGTTGCCGATATTGCCGACGTTGCCCGGGGTGACGAAACCAGCGCTCTTGGAATGCCAGCGCGCGACCTGAAAGACTACCAGCGTGCGCGCATGCGGCTGCATGAAGGTGGCTATTACATCCGGCTATCCGTTTTCGATCGCCCGGGTGCCTTTGCCGAGATTGCGCGCTGCATGGGCGAGGCCGGTATTTCGCTGGAATCGATTGTTCAAAAGAGGCAGTTGGAGGAGGAGCCGCCGGCATCCGCCGACGCGGAGCCACCTCAACCTGTCATCCTGATCACGTATGAAACGACCGAGGTGGCGATCAAGGAGGCCCTCGATGTGATCATGTCAAAGGGCGTCGTCGCCGAGCCTCCGCAGATGATACGCATTGAGAAGCTGAACTGAGAGTAAGGTACCGCTGCTTGCAGCGGCGGAGAAATTGGAGATGTTGATGTCCGATACAGAAAATCAGCCGTCAAGTGGACTGGACCGGATTCTGACCCTTGAACTGGCTCGTGTGAGCGAGAGGGCTGCCGTGTCTGCTGCGCGCCTCCGGGGACACGGGGATGAAATGGCAGCTGATCAGGCAGCGGTTGATGCCATGCGGCGCGAGCTGAACCGTTTGCCGATCGACGGCACGGTTGTTATCGGCGAGGGCGAACGCGACGAAGCGCCCATGCTCTATATCGGTGAGAATGTGGGCACGAAGCAGGGGCCCCAGGTCGACATCGCTCTCGACCCGCTGGAAGGCACCACCATCTGCGCCAAGAACCTGCCGAATTCCCTGGCCGTTATCGCGCTGGCCCCGGCGGGCGATCTGCTCAATGCACCGGACAGCTACATGGACAAGATTGCCATCGGACCGGGCTACCCGGCCGGTCTGATCGATCTGGACGCGCCGGTTGCTGACAACATCGCGGCCGTTGCAAAGGTAAAGGGCGTCGCCGTTTCGGAAGTGACCGCCTGCGTGCTCGACCGTCCCCGGCATGCCCGCCTGATCGAGGATATCCGCGCAACCGGCGCCGCGATCCGCCTGATCGGCGATGGTGACGTCGCCGGTGTCATTCATACGACCGACCCGGACGAGACCGGCATCGACATCTATGCCGGTATCGGAGGCGCACCGGAAGGTGTTCTGGCGGCAGCTGCCCTGCGCTGCATCGGCGGGCAGATGCAGTCCCGGCTGGTCATCACGCGCGATGAGCAGGTCGATCGGGCCCACCGCATGGGTATCGAGGACATCAAGAAGAAATACACGCTGGAAGAAATGGCAGGACCGGACGTGCTTTTTGCGGCCACGGGTGTCACGGACGGCAATTTCCTGCAAGGCGTTCGGTTCGGCCGCGAGCACATCACCACCCATACCGTCGTGATGCGGTCCTCAACGGGCACGGTGCGTTACATCAAGGCCCAGCACCATGATCTGGAAAAGTTCCACCTGGACTGAGAGCTGGACCGGAATTTATCTGAGGTTCGGAACCTGGTCGTGGCTTGAATGATCGAAAACGACGGCGGCGAAGACGGGCGGCTCGTACTCGGGGTCGCCAAATCTGCAAACGACAATGCCTGGCGTGAGCGGTTGAGTGCTGCCGAGGCACGGACCGCGATGGCCATTGCGCAGCTGCAGGGCATTCCGGACGTTTTGGCGCGGGTTCTTGCCGCGCGTGGCGTATCGCAGGAAGCCGCCGCCGGCTTTCTGGAGCCGACCATAAAGGCCCTGATGCCGGACCCGTCCAGACTGCAGGACATGGACGCTGCCGTCGCACGGGTTGCCGACGCTGTCCAGGCGTCGAAAACAATCGCGATCTTTGGAGACTACGACGTCGACGGTGCGACGTCTTCGGCCATTTTTGCCAAATATCTCAATTGGCTCGGCCTTGATCCGATCATTCACATACCGGACCGGATCGTGGAAGGATATGGTCCCAATGGCCCGGCAATCGAGCATTTGCATGCAAGCGGTGCCGAATTGCTGGTTACCCTGGACTGCGGCAGTACGTCGGCCGAAGCATTCGAGACCGCCCGGTCCCTGAACCTCGATGTGGTCGTGATCGACCACCACCAGGTCGGTGAGACGCTTCCTCAAGTCGTGGCACTGGTTAATCCGAACCGTCAGGATGATCTGTCGGGGCAGGGGCACCTGGCGGCGGTTGGCGTGACGTTTCTTTTTCTGGTTGGCCTGAATCGGGAGCTCAGGCGGCGCGGAGCATTCGAGGACGGCCGGCAACCGGATCTGATGTCATTGCTCGATCTTGTCGCCCTGGGAACCGTCTGCGATGTCGTTCCGCTGAAGGATCTGAACCGGGCCTATGTTACCCGGGGCCTGTCGGTGATGCACCAGCGGCAGAACCCGGGTTTGACCGCCCTTGCGGATGTGGCAAGGGTGAACGGCAAACCGGTTCCCTACCATCTGGGCTTCCTCGTCGGGCCGAGGATCAATGCAGGCGGCCGGATCGGCGATGCCGCGCTCGGGGCGCGTTTGCTCACCACCCAGGATCCGCAAGAAGCGCGCGCGATCGCCGAACGGCTTGATCAGTTGAACAACGAACGCCAGGCGATGGAAGCGCATATGCTGGAAGAGGCGGGCGCAGATGCACTCGCGGCGATAGACCGGCGCGATCCGGCCGTTCTTCTGACCGGATCGCAAGACTGGCATCCCGGAATCGTGGGACTGATCGCTTCCCGTCTCAAGGAGGCCCATCGGCGGCCGGCCTTTGCCATTGCCTACGATGCATCGGGCAAGGGAACCGGTTCGGGCAGATCCGTTCACGGTGT
>JBCDEN010000180.1:0-7185 GCA_039179715.1 Pseudomonadota bacterium | reverse complement strand
CGGGCCGCTTCGATGGTCGCGTTGAGCGCGAGGAGGTTGGTCTGTTCGGCAATGGCCTGGATCAGCGTGACAACTTCGCCGATCTTCGTTGCGGCTTCTGCCAGTCCTTCAACCTTTTCGTTGGTCTCCCGCGTCCCGGTCGTTGCCCGGCCGACGATTTCGGTGGTCTGTGCAACCTGACGGGAAATCTCGCCGATGGAAGCCGCAAGTTCTTCCGCTGCGCTGGCAACGGTCTGAACATTGTTCGTCGTCTCGTTGGAGGAGGACTGGGTCTCGTTGGCGTAACCGGCGCTGTCGCGCGCGATTTCCGTCAGGGCCTGGGCGGTATTGTCGAGCCCGCCGGCCGTCGAGGCGACGGATCCGAGCGCATCCTCTGCGGTTGCGCGGAAGCCGTTGATCAGATCGTCGACCCGCTGCTGACGCGCTTGACGGGCTTCTTCTTCATGTGTGCTCTGCTCCTGCAGATGCGCGCGTTCGACGGCATTGTCGCGGAAAACCTGTACGGTACGGCTCATGTTGCCGATTTCATCGCCGCGTTCGATGCCCGGGATGTCGACTTCATTGTCACCGTTGGCGAGCCTGTCCATGACATTCGTGATCGTCTGGATGGGCTTGGTGATCGCCAGGTTGAGAATGAAGGCAAGACCGACGCCTCCGAGGATCGCGAGCAGGATCGTCATGATGATCTGCAACTCGGCGGAACCCGCGGCGCTGTTGGCTGCCTGGGACTGTTCGCTGGAAATTGCGGCAATGTCGCCGCTGACCTGACGCGTGAGGCCGTCGAGCTGCTGGCGCTTTGCAAGAAGTTCGGATTTCGCCACCAGCATGTCCTTGAACGACTTGTCGAGCGTTACCACGGAGGTTGCGATCGCTTCGATAGCTTCAGCTGCGGAAGGAAGCACATTTGCGTATTTGACGAGTTCTTCTTCAAGTGCGGCCACAGTCGCAATCTGGGTTTCGACGGCTGACTGGTCTTCGACACCGAAGGAACCGAACAGGTAAAGCAGTTCGGCGCGCGCAGTTTCCGACGCCTTGCTCAACGACTTCGCCTTGTCCGAAATCGCCCGGATCGTTGCCAGGCGCGTGGATGCCGTCAAGGCGTCGCTCTTGGCCTGATCGACGACCGGTGCGACCTGCTTCAGGACTTCATCGGTCTGCGCATTCATATCCTCGATGCCCGTGCCAACGGCAAGACGGGCTTCATACCCTTCCGAAAAACCGAGTTCCCTGTTGAGGTTCTCGACGACATCCAGGAGATTTTTGGTCTTGGCTGCAAGCTGCGCCAGCGTCTTTGGCTGCATGCCCTCGATCTGCTTCATCCGGATCTGTTTTGCCGATGCGACGAGCTCGCTTGCGATCTGGATGGCGCTTTGAAGAGCGTCGCCCTGCAGGTTGCCGTTTCCTTCAAGGTAAAGAAGCTGAATCTGCGTGACGCCGTCCTTCAACTCGAAGATGCCACGCTGAATGGCCGCGGCGTCTTCAAGCCGGCTGTCTGCGGAAAACGCCTCCGCGCTCACCTTCTTTTCTTCCGTGAGCACCGCGTCGCTGATGGTGAAGGCCAGCTTCCCGAGATCGGAGGTGCTGTCCTGCAGGGTCGAAAGATTTTGCGCCTGCTGGTTGGTCTGCGCCACGACTTCGCCGAACGTTGTCTCGAACTTGGTCACGGCGTCCTTGGCGCCGGCCACCTGGCTCACCGCATCCGGATTGCCGGAAACCTCGTGCTCCAACTCCTGCAGAGACGCGCTCAGCTTGCCGATTTCCTGATTGACCGCCTCGCTCAACTCCGGTGTCGGATTGTTGAGGTAGTCCTCGCGCTTGATTGACGTTGCCTGAACCTGCCCGGCGACCTGGGCTGCATGATCTGCAACCACAAAACTCGACGAAAGGTTCTGGATGGCGAAATAGCCGACCGCTCCGACAACAGCTGTCAGGAGCAAGACGGCGAAGAATCCGCCGCCGACCTTGAAGCCGAACTTAAGGTCGACCAACGACTTTATAATCTGTTTCATACAATCCCCGCATGGCTGCATTACAGCGTTACCCGTCGGCGAGTGTCGGGGGAAGCAATGAATTTTGCGTAAATTATGTGCGTGTTTCTCACGCATAGGTATATGCGAATACTGTAAAAAGTGCTGAGGATATGATCGTAGATTATGTCAGTGGCGGCAAATGACTTTATCAGGCAAGCATTTACACATGCTGGCCACCGTTGATGTGGATCTCGGATCCCGTTACGTACGAACTTTGCTCGGAACACAGATAGAAAATCGTGTCGGCAACCTCAGTGGGCTGGCCCAGCCGTCTCAGGGGAATATCCTCGACCAGCTTTTCGGTTCCCGGCGAAAGGATCGACGTATCGATTTCGCCCGGAGCGATCGCATTCACCCGGATGCCGTGCGGTCCGAAGTCCGCGGCCATCTCGCGGGTCAGGCCGGCAAGCGCCGCCTTCGAGGTTGCATAGGCCGTCCCCGCGAAAGGGTGCACGTGCATCCCGGCGATCGATGTCACGTTCACGACCGATCCGCCGGCGGCCTTCAGTTCCTCAAATAGTCCGCGCCCGAGCATGATCGGCGCAAAGAAATTGACCTGAAACACGGTTCGCCATGCGTGCATCGTCGTGTTGATCGAGTTCAGGCGTTCGCCCTCCGGTCCCTTCGGGCTGATGCCCGCATTGTTGACCAGCGCTTTCAGCTGAGACCCGTTGGCTTCAAGCCGCTTGCGGATCTCCTGAATGGCGAACCCGAGGTTCTCCGCATCGGACAGGTCGACCTGAATGTGATCTTCCGGTCCCATGGGCCAGGGGCATTTGTCCGAAAAGGCCTGCCGCGAACAGGTTATGACACGCCAGCCGTCTGCGGAAAACCGCTTCACGGTCGCATGCCCGATCCCGCGGCTTGCGCCCGTCAGGACGAGTGTCGGGCGGGTGTCGGATGTGTCCTGGCCGCTCATTTCGGGTTCCTGTCATTGGTGGATGCGTCAGAAAAAGTTGACTCTCAAGGTAGGGTTTCGTTATTGCGCATTAAACCCTAAATGCCAATATGTTCCGGTAAACGGACACTGTGCGAACCCTACTATGATCGTATGCTCCTGTAATGTCCTTTCTGAAAAGCAGCTCCGTGAAGCGGCTGATGAAATGCGTGCAGACCCCAACGGAAAGGTCCCGACGCCAGGAGCAGTCTTCCGGCATTTGGGGTGCCGGCCGCGCTGCGGCAGCTGTTTTCCTTCCGTCATTGACATCATTCATCAAAAAGGCTCTGAAGAAGAGGAGGAGACCGAGGCGGCAACCGCAACGCTGAAACGCGTCGCAAGCCGATAGGAAGGAGAGGGTCTTATGAAAGGTGAAGCACAGGTAATCGAATACCTCAACAAGGCTCTGCGTCACGAATTGACCGCGGTGAGCCAGTACTGGATACATGCGCGTCTTTTGGCCGACTGGGGTTTCGGCAAGCTCGCGGACAAGGAGCTCGAAGAGGCCGACGAAGAACGTCAGCATGCGCAGGACCTCATGGACAGGATCATTTTCCTGGAGGGTCTGCCCAACCTGCAGACTCTGGATCCGCTCAGGATCGGGCAGAACGTGAAGGAATGCCTGGAAGGGGATCTGGCCGCCGAGTATGTCGCCAGGGCTCTATACCACGAAGCGCGCGAAATCTGCCGCGACCTAGGCGATTATGTTTCCATGGCGATCTTCGAAAAGCTGCTGGCCGACGAGGAAAGCCATATCGATTTCCTGGAAACCCAGCTTGAGCTGATCGAACGGATCGGCATCGACAATTATTCGCTGTTGCAGTCGAAATCGGCCGACCAGGCGGAGTAGCCAGTCAGCTTTGGGCAGAAACCGGCTTCGGGCGCGCGAAGCCGGAGCAACCGGCTCCCGGATCCCGGCCATCGAGATAGTGGATCATGCCGCCCGCTGCCGCCGCGTCTTCCTGATCGTGAGTGACAAGAAGAACCGGCAGGTTCTTTTCCCGCGCAAGTCGGAACACCAGATCGCGGACATCGGCTCTGCGCGTCTGGTCGAGGCTTGAAAAAGGTTCGTCGAGAAGCAGCGCCTTGGGGTCTGCCAGGAGCGTCCGCATCAGCGCAACGCGGGTCTGTTGTCCCCCGGAAAGGGTTGCCGGATCGCGCCCTGCGAAACCCGCAAGCCCGACGTCCTCAAGAGCCTTCAGGGCGGTATCTTTCCGCTCGGACCGCGTGCTGATCGAGGCGGGAAGCGCAAACAGAAGGTTCTGCAGCACGGACATGTGCGGGAACAGCAGCGGAGACTGAAACATCAGCCCGATCTGCCGTTCCTGCGCGGGCCGGCCGCTCAGGGTCTCGCCATTCAGCAGCAGCTTGCCTTCCGCCTGAAAGGCCGGTTTCAGAAAACCAGCGATGAAATCAAGCAGGCTGGACTTGCCGCTGCCGCTTTCACCCATGATCGTCAGGATGCTCCCGGGGCGAATCTGGCAGTCAATGCTGATCAGCGGTGCACCTTCCAACCGCAGGCAGACCGAGTCCAGAACGAGGCCGGATGTATCTTCCTTCGCACGCATCCGTCTTTACCTTTCCAGCCGCATCGCGGCACGGTTCCTGAATACCAGAGACGGCACGAGGGCTGCGAGTACAAAAAAGGTGAGCGGAATGATCAGCTGGAGCATCGCGTAGAGTGCGGCGACCTGACGGTTGCCTCCGCTGGCGAGTGCCACGCTTTCCGTCGTGACCGTTACGACGCGCCCCGCTCCGATCATGAGCGTGGGAAGATACTGGCCGACGGACACGGCCGCGGCGACGGCAAATGTCACCAGAACGGGCCTGAGCAGCAGCGGCAGCCTGACCTGCCAGAACACTTTCAGCCTGGACGCACCCATGGACGTGGCAACCTTGGCATAGCGCGGGTCGAGCCGGTTCCAGGGGTCGCTCAGGGCAAGAAAAGCGTAAGGGAACACAAACACCAGCTGTGCGAGCAGAACGGCGAGCAGCGTCCCGCTCAGACCGACGAAAAGAAACAGCATCTGCAGCCCGAAAAGGAAACTTATCTGCGGCAGCAGCAGAGGCACAAAGATAAGGATGTTGAGTTTTCCCTGCGTCGCCGCGTTTCGGGCGCTGCGTGCGTCGAGCAGCCACAAGGTGAGCGCCGTCGCAATGCTTGCTGCGGCAATTGCCAGGGCAAGCGTTGCGGCCAGCGCCGGTGCCCCCATGCCGAAGGCATCCGTCATGCGCCCCAGGCTCCACTTTTGCGGCAGAACGGCGGGAAACCACCAGGAGCGTGCGGCAGTCCACACGGCAAGAAGCGCCATCGACAGCATCATGACGGCGACGATCACGATCATCGGGTAGAGCCCGGCCTGCCGGGCAAGGGCGTCGTGCCGGCGGCGTCGGCCACTGGCATAGCGCGCACTCTGCCAAAGCCCCGCAAGGCGCTCAAGACAGAGATAGGTCAGCAGGGCGCATGCACTTACCAAGAGCTGCAGCAGGGCGCCCGCGGAAGCCATGAGCCGCTTGCTCAGGTCGGGATCGTTCATCCAGGCGACGAGGCGCGGGGCGAGCGGAGGCGGCGTGGTCGGACCGAGGATCTGCGCCACGTCGACGACCGAGGTGGAATAGGCGATCACGGCCAGCATGGGCAGGCGGATCAACGGGTAGATCTGCGGCAGGACCACCTTGAAGAAAACGCTCATCCGGCCATAGCCAAGGCTTGCACCTGCCTTGTAATACTCCTTGATATGCGGCCTGTTGAGCGCGGCCAGTGTCATCAGGAAAAGAAACGGGACTTCCTTTGCCACAAGTCCGAAGGTCATGGCGAGACCTGCGGGATCGTTCAGGATGAGGAGATCCGGCGGACGCGTCCAACCGGTTGCCCAGGGCGAGAAAAGACGCACGAGAAGGCCGGACGGCGCGATCAGGAAGGCAAGCCCGATCGCCGCGGCGGCGTGAGGAACGGAAAGAAGCGGCGACAGAAAGCGCGTCAGGCGTCTGAATGTTCGGGTCTCTGACCATCCCGCTGTGAACACAAGTACAATCGCCATTGACAGGATCGACGCTGCCAGTCCGGTGCCGAAACTGAGCAGGACAGATTTGGAAAGACCCGGCATCGCAAAGAGACTGCGCAGCGGATCGAGGGAAAGCGATGTGTAACCCAGGACCGGCAGGTAGCCGAATGCGGGCAGGACGGTGCCGGCGAGGCCGGCGAGAACCGGCCCTGCCAAAAGGATCACCACGAGCAGTGTCGGAAAGTCGGGTCTGCGGCCGTGTGCCGGCAATGGCTTATTCGCTGCCGGCGCCGTAGCGCGCGGTCCACGCCTCCTCCAGTGCGGCAACCCAGCTGGGATGCGGTTCGGGTATGACCGGTCCGAGGTCCTCGGGCGACAACGTCGCTGGACCGAGATCTATGGCATCGAACAGCGCCTTTTCGTTTGCAGGTAACGCGGCGACATTCAGGACGGTCGGATCGCCCCAGATTTCCGGCTCCTGCTTTCGCGATTGTGCCATCGGGCTCAGCAGGAAGTTCGCATAAACCTTCGCGCCGGACTGATTGGAGCTGTTGAACGGGATGGCCACGAAATGCGTGTTGCCGATCGTGCCGCCATCGAAAACGAAGGTGCGCACCGTTTCGGGCAACTCGCCATTTGCAATCGCGCCCGAGGCGTCGCCCGGATTGAAGGAAAAGGCGATATCCAGCTCGCCGTCGGCGAGCAGCTGGCGCATGTCGGCCACGTTTTTCGGAAAAGCCTGCCCCTTGCGCCACAGATGCGGGTGCAATTCGTCCAGAAAGGCGAAAAGCGGCGCAGCGGTCTCTTCAAAACGGCTCTCGTCCACCGGCGAAGACAGGACATTCCTGTCCGCAACCGTATCGGCAAGAGCCTGTTTCAGGAATGTCGTTCCGTAGAAATTCGGCGGCTGCGGGTAGGAAAACCGTCCCGGATTGCGTTTTGCGTAGTCCAGCAGCCCGTTGAGGTCGGACGGTGGCGTCTCCAGTCTGGCGCTGTCATACATGAACACAAGCTTGGCCATGCCCCACGGACTTTCCTGTCCGTCGGTCGGAACGGTGATGTCGATGGCGACGGTCGGTTTGTTCTCGATATCGACATATTGCCAGTTGGGCAGGGTCTGCGTCCAGCCCGGAGCTGCCAGCAGCCCGCTCTGCTTCATGGAAGCGAATTTCTCGCCGTTGATCCAGACGAGGTCGACGGCGCCGCCGGTCTG
>JBCDEN010000584.1:0-3210 GCA_039179715.1 Pseudomonadota bacterium | reverse complement strand
GACGGTCACCCGGCAAAACCGGAGCCTGGTCGACGTCAAACTGCTCGCTGGCAAAATCGTCCTTGCTGAGTTCAAGCTCGTCTGCCGCCTCGGGCACTTCACCCTCCTGCCTGGAGGCGTTGTCGCGTTTGAGAACGTTGCGCAGCCAACCAACGCGCGCCTTGCCGCGCCGCTCATCGGCCGCATCGTCACCGGTGCCGGTGGATTTGGTCTTTTCGAGTTTTGCCGCTTCGGCGGACGCGGCCTGAGCAGCCCTGCGTGCAGCTGCAATGAAGTCGGCCTTGCGGTCCCGCGCATTGTCTTCCGGCTGGGGTGCGCTGGATGCGTCACCGCCGCCATCGCTGCCCTGAGGTTCGTTTTTGATGCGCGCAGCCTGGGTGAACGGGAACGGATGTTCTTCGGCGGTGGCTGGAGCAGCTGAACGGGTGATCCCCGGCATGACCAGGGTATCGGCAGGAATGGCTGCTGCAGGAGCGCTCGGCTCCGAGCGTTCCAGACTGTCGAGCCGCTCGGTGAGCGAGCCGAGCACCGACTTGACGCTTTCAAACGTGTGTCTGGTCCGCTTCTCGCCACCCTCGGCGGCGTCTATCAGGCGTTTCAGGTCACCCTGAAGCGCCGAAATCGCCTCATCATACTGGGCTGCCTGCGGCCGGGGCGCGTTTGCAACGGCGTCGAAGGCGGCCTTTCGGGCAATGTCCGTGACATCCACACGGGTCTGCTCCAGGCCGCGTTCGATCCGTTCAAGAACGGGCGCGACCTGATCAAGTCCGGGGGACTCGGAAGAACTGGTTTCGATCTGCGCGGCAAGCGCGGCAACCTTCTCACCGAGTAATTCGAAGCGGTCGTCGTCTGTCGCATCCGCGCCTTTGGAGACGAGCTGCGCGAGATCCGCAATCCGTTCCTCCAGGGCCCCGGTAGATGACGGCACCGACACACTTTCGCGCATCGATCCGATTTCCTCGCGCAATTTGTCGAGATCGGACGACGTGACCGTGTCTTTCGGTTCGTCAAGGCGCGCGGACAGGTCGGTCAGCCGTTCCTGCAACTGCGCCAGGAATTCCGTGTCCGGCCCGGCCATTGCACGCAACGCCTCGGGATCAAGGGCCGGGGCAGGCTTTAAGGCCTTTTTCTCGATCTTGTCGATCTTGCCGGCAATCTTCTCCAGACGCGTTTCAAGCGCCTGGAAAGCACCGCTGTCGGCGGACGGCAACGGAGCAGACTGCTCCATCCGCTCCAGTCTTTCGACAATTTCATCCAGACGCTGGTCGACCTGCGCGAGATGTTCGTAGTCAGCCCCCGCCGACTTGTCTTCCGCCATCATTCCGGCGATGTCTTCAAGACGCCCCTGCAGCCGCGCAATCGTTTCAGGCTGCGGCATCCGCTCTTCCATCGCCGAAAGGCGCGTATCGAGCCCGCGTTGCTCACGCGCAAGCACTTCAAGATCATCCAGGCGGCCGGAGACGAATTTCATCCGGTCGTCGATGCCTTCGACGAGCCCCTTGATGTCGATCTGCTCGACATAACCCCGGACCTCGCGCAGCTCGGCGCGCAGGGGCTCCATCTCGACCTGATGCTCGCGCTGAAGCAGCTCTTCCATACGCTCGGCAATGTTTGCGATCCTGTCCTCAAGGACCATCATGTGTTCAGACTGCGGCAGCGTGGAAAAGGCTTCCTCGATTTCGTTCAATCGCGCGGTCACACCCCGCAGAACACGCGGGTCCAGCGCCGCCCGGGACAATTCATCAAGGCGTTGCAGGATGTGGGCATAACCATGTTCAAGCGTCTCCAGCGCACCTTCCACGTTGGTGCGCCCGACCATGGATTTCAGATCTGCGACTTCCTTGCGGATTTCGACGGCGAACTGTTCCCCGCGTTTGTCCGCACGCAGGCGTTCCACCATATCGGCAAGGCGGCGCAGCTCGGCATTCTGCCGGCCGACCGTTTCGCTTGTGCCTCTTGAAATGCCGCCCAGAGCGTCGCGGAGCGAACCGAGTTCTTCGCGAACCTGATTGAACGCCTTTTCCTGCGGGGCACGGAGCGCGTCGATGCGCCGGCCAAGATCCTTGTAAATGTGAAGCGACGCGTCGTTATGCGCGTATGAGGCCTGGCTTCGTGCAAGCCGCGATGAGAAGGCATCATCGTTGTAGTCGGCGGCATAGTCCCCGGTCTGATGGCCGGTCAGACTGTTGTGATAGTCATGATTTTCCAAGGCATCCATGGCGTAACGCCCGGCCTGGGGATAGGACCTGGAAGGTGGCAGTTCGCCATAGTCCGGAGCATTCGATGCGTTCGCCAGTCCCTGGACCTGCTCGTCAAGACGATCGAGTGCGCCGAGAACATCTTCCATGCCCGATGCCGGTGCCGGTGAATTTCCGGAAGGAACGGCACGCTGTGGCCGCGCGGCACGCTTTGAGCGGCCCGCTCCGTTGCCTCCGCGTTCGGACAACATGCGGTCAAGCTCGTCAGCGACGGCATTCAGATCGTCGTCCCGACCGTCGCGGCCACGGGAGGGATACCCTCCGCCAAGAGCCGTCGCCGTCCGCGTCAACCGCTCGATGCGATCCTGCGCCGGCTCCCTGCCCGCTGTTCCGTAGTAGTCGTCGCTTTCATACGCATCACGGCCGCGGCGTCCTGACTCGTGTTTATTCCAAGACGGCATCTCTCAACCCTGGACTGACGGTCACCGTGACCGCGGTTTGAGCGGACTACCACCCGTTTCCGTCGAAAAGCGGACCGGTGGTAGCGTTTCGACGAACTTTGTCGACTTAGGGTAAACAGGTAGTTAACCATCGTTGCCAAATGCGAAAATGAAGCTTTTTTGCCAAAAATGACCTGTTTATATGTCCGTTCACGTTGCGAACGGCCTGAAATTTCTTAATTTTTCTTAACCTTTCGCGCATCCCTCTGGACCTTTACGCGCACGTAAGCTAAACAGACGCCAATTGTCGGCGCGCAGACCTGTTTTCGCAGCAATTGCAAGACAGTAACCGTCTGCCCGTCCGTGCAGGTCAAAACAGCAACAAAAACCAACACTGCCGGAAAACGGCAGAGAATCGAGTAGAGACTATCATGAGCGAAGCGCTTTCAATCCTAAACGAAGACGATCTTGTCGATGTCGTGTCCGCTTCGGACGACAGCACCAAGAAAACCCAGTTCACGATCGGCGACCTTGCCAAGGAATTCGGCTGCACTTTGAGGACACTGCGGTTT